>CACZOP010000167.1 GCA_902782845.1 Oscillospiraceae bacterium
AGAATCGTAACAAGGGTACGCAGGCGGGTCGAAATATCGCGGGTGGCGGGAACTTCCACAGGCTCCAACGTCTGGCCCTCGCGCAGGATAGTAAAGGGCTGGGAATAGCAGATGCCGTAGGGGCCGGTGATGTAGAACCGTACGTAGAGATTCGGCTCGTTCAGCAGGGCGGGGTCGTTCAGATCCAGCGTCGCTGTGCCGGCGGTGATGTTTTCTTCCCGCCGGATCACGTTGCAGTCCGATACCCACGTGATGCGGTCAAAATGCTCGCCCTCCACCGTGATGGTCCCGGCGTCCTCATCCACCGAAATGCGCGTCACCATAGGCGTGTCGTTGCAGTCGTAGTAGCTTTCATCGTCCCAAAGCCTTAAGTCGTCGCTGTAGCCGGGCATTTCCTGCATACCGTTGAGTTCATACCCGTTGGAATAGTGCGAAACGGCAAAGGACGTACCGTTTACCATGGCGGCGCGGGCGTTGTCCAGATCGAAGTCCTGCATCAGCAGCATGGTGTAAGCGTCATTTTCGCAGTTGAGCGAATGGGAGTCCGCAAAACAGAAGCCCCAGGGCACCACGCCGTTGGGAATGGTCTTTTGCAGGATCTGATCGTAAAGGATGCGGTCGCAGCGGGTGTGGGCGTCGGTGGCGGAGTTGATGCCCATGCCGACGCTCGAGCCTGCGTTATCAAGGAACAGGCGGGCGAATTTGTTCACATAGTATTCGTCGATTTTCTGCCCGACGTGGTTTTCGCTGTCCTTGTCCACGTAAACGTATTCGCCCACGTGGCTGAGCATGGAGATACCGCCCGCCGCCTTCACGCCGGCGGTTGGGGTCTCATAGTCGCCGAACACGCCGGCAAGCCCTTGCCCGTATTCCGCCCAGTAGCCGGTCAGGTGGCAGTCGGCCACGGGGGTCGCCATGTTCAGCTCGATCCCCAGCGGCACGTCCAGCATACCGTTATTATGGGTGCGGGTGGGGGAGTCTGCCGTTCCCGAAATCACAGCGTTATATTCCTCGTCGCTCAGCGGTTCGATTTCGGCAAGTTTAGTTCTTTCTTTTTTTACAAGCCGGATCAGCGGAACAAGATCGGGCTGTTTGTTCCAGCCGCGGTTCAGGGTGCCGTGGTCGGTCAGCGCCACGATATCGTAATCCAGGTCGTAGTGGTGCTGTACGAATTCTTTCACTGTGGGATAGCCGTCGCTGGCGTTGGTGTGGCAGTGGGGCTGGAATTTATAAGCGCCCCAGCTGTCCCAGTCCACCTGATCATACGGGCTTGTGATCGTGTAGCGCACAGGCGCTGCGGCGGCAATGGCAGGCATGCAGCAGAGCAACAGCAAAGCGGCCGTCAACAGCAGCGCAAGCAGTTTTTTCATCCTTTTCATATATGTTCCTCCTTATTTTATTACGATCAGAGCGCAGGAATTGCCCTTCAGCTTCAGCATACCGTCGGGCAGCAATACGGAACCGTTCGTTTTTTCATCATCAACAACGTATGCGGTAAACACATTGTGTCCCGGCATTGTGATTTTGATTTCGGTATCGGGCGGCGGAGACTGATTCCACTTCGCTTCATCGTTGAAGTAAGAGACCAGCAGAGCCGCCGTTCCGTTTTCACCCCTGGCGGCGGTCGCATAAACGTCGGGGCTGTCGGTTTCGGTCCTGATCTCCGTTCCCAGCTTTTTCAGCTCGTTCCAGTACTGCAGCGCATAATAGCCGGGTCTGCGGCCGGGGCGGCGGAACGCAGCGTGCGCGTTTTCGGCAACCGGACAGAATACGCCGTTCCATACGCCGTTCATCAGCATCTGTACGTCATAATACATCGCCTTCGAAATACGGGTGTTTTGCATTTCGCACATGGCTGCCGTCATAAAGGCGCATTCAAAGGCTTCCTTGTGCAGATCGTAGCAGCGCTGCAGGTTTTCGGTCCAGCTGCAGACGTAGTTCCATTCATCAAAAATGCTTTCGGTTCCGCTGAAACCGTATTTCTCCAGCAGTGCGTCCACCTTTTCCGAAAGCTCCGTTATTTGACGCGGAACAGTGGGGTAGAGGTGCCAGGAGAAGAAATCCATAGGCAAGCTGCGGTCCCGCACCGCTGCCAGCCATTTTTCAGCCAGCGATTCCAACGGCAGGGCGAAGGCGCAGCCGCCTACCTTCACCTCCGGATGTTCCCGTTTGATAATGGGAGCAGCGGCAGCGTAGAGCTCGATAAACTGCTCCTGTGTTCCTGTCCAGCAGGGGGCGATATCCGGTTCGTTCCAGATCTCCCAGTATTCGATCCCCATATGGAAGCCGTTTGCCCAGCCGTCGTTATAGTGTGAAATGATATGCGAACAGATCCGTCCCCATTTCTCAAAATCCTCCGGCGGGTGGATATACAGCTTGATCGGCTGATGCTCAATGGTGGCGCCGAGGCGGTAGAAAGGCTTTGCGCCGGTATTGACGATCGCTTTTAAGTATTCGTCGGTAAAGGTAAAATTGTAGCTTGCCGGGTCGTTCTCGTCTTTTGCGAAGTCTTTGAAAATGCAGTGGATATCCACAAATTCCCCCGCGCCGAAGGGATATTCGATATCGTGGGTGCGGCAGAAAGGGATCCCGGCCGCGCGGAAATCATCGGTGGCGTTATAGGTGAAATGATTCGTTACCGGCCCGCCGCCCACACCGTGCAGGTCGCGGATGGGCCCGAGCGTCTGTTCCGGGTATACTTTAACTGTTTTCATTGTTTCAGGCATCCTTTCCCTGTTTCTATTATCTCAGATTTGCATTAAATGTCAAGAGACTTTTCGGTTGAACTGCCGTTCGGGGGCAAAAAACATATTTTTCGATCCTTTCTCATACAAATAAAACTGAAACCATGGGAGAGGGGAACCTGTTATGACCGAAACCGCCCAAAGAGCCCGGGCGCTTGGGAACTATATCGTGACCCATGCAGCCACCGTCCGCGCAGCCGCCAAAGCCTTCGGCATCTCAAAAAGCACGGTGCACACCGACGTGACAGAAAGGCTCAGGCAGGAGGACGCAGATTTGTGGAAAGCGGTGCGCGCGGTGCTGGACCTGAATAAAAGCCAGCGGCATATCCGCGGCGGCATGGCGACAAAAGAAAAATACCGCCGTGTACGGGCGGCGCAGAACAGAGAGAACTGTCGCACGTCGCAGGAAAAAGGAAAACGATGATCCGGTAAATATGGTTTGACATTTTCGGCTTTTCTATATATAATGGATTAAAATAAAGGCGGGGTCCCATCAGGAACAGCCGGAGGAAGAACGATGTTCGGGAAAAAGAGAGATAAGAAAAAGAAAAAACAGCAGGCGGAACGCTTTGAATCCTTAACCGCCAACGGCGTCGCTGTGGAAGCGATCAATTTCACACTGAAAAAGGCGGAGGACGGTACGCCCATGCTCGAGGTCCGCACCCCGGACGTGGCGGAGGCGCTGCACTACGACGAGGTGGAGTTTGAGCTGAAGACCAATCTCAAGATGGTGCGCGTGAAGGGCAGATTCAAAGAGGCGAAAAACGAAAAACGCTGGAAGCTTTATATCTTTGAAATCGAGGATTACGCCCAGTTCTTTATCTGAAATCCATGCGCCGATCCTGTTTTCTGCAGAAAAAACTATTGACAAGAGAAAAAAACAGGCATATAATAGCTCCATAATAAGAACCTGTGAGCAAGAGTAGTAACCGCAGTCCCGCTTTTTCAGAGAGTTGCCGGCCGGTGAAAGGCAGCAAAAGCCATGCGACGAATGGACTTGTGAGGGCAAACCGAAACCCTTTTCGGAGAGTAGGGGAGACGGGCGCCGCCCGTTACAGCGGCGCGCATATGATAGTATGCGACAGAGCGCGCCGTAGACCACGGCGAATTTAGGTGGTACCGCAGAAGTATAATCACTCCTGTCCTATGAAATATAGGATGGGAGTTTTTTGATTATAAAACATAGAAAAGAGGAAACCGTCATGAAAAAAATCATTGCAATGCTCCTTGCGCTCGGCATGGTCCTGTGCCTGTTTGCGGCCTGCGGCAAATCCGCGGACGACACACCGGAAGCCGACACAGCGGCGATCGAAACAAAAGACGAGTATAATTTCGCCATCATCAAGCAGCTCGACCACGCGTCGCTCGATGAGATCGCCAACGCCATCGCGGCGCAGCTGGACGCCACAGCCGCCGAAAAGAACGTAAAGATCAATTATACCGTCTCCTCCGGTCAGAACGATCAGACCGTGCTCAAGCAGCTCTGCGATCAGGCTATCGCCGATAAAGTCGACGCAATCATCCCCATTGCCACGACCGCCGCGCAGGTTGCCGCCGCCGCCGCGGAAGAAACGCAGACCCCTGTGATCTATGCCGCCATTTCCGATCCGGAAGAAGCCAAACTCACCGGGATCGATTACGTTTCCGGCACCAGCGACGCGCTGAATACCAACTTTATCATGGATATGATCTTCGCGCAGAATCCGGACGCAGCCCGGATCGGCCTGCTTTATTCGCTTTCCGAACCCAACTCCGCAAAGCCCATTGCCGAAGCGAAAGCGTATCTTGACGCGAAAGGTGTCGGCTACGTGGAGCAGACCGCCAATACCAACGACGAGGTGGTCGCAGCCGCAACGGCGCTGATCGCCGATAAAGTGGACGCGGTGTTCACCCCCACCGACAACGTGATCATGGCGGCGGAGCTTGCGATCTATGAGGATCTCGCCAATGCCGGCATCCCGCATTACACCGGAGCGGATTCCTTTGTCCGCAACGGCGCTTACGCTACCTGCGGCGTGAACTATACCGACCTCGGTACCCGCACCGCCGTGCTTGCATATCAGGCTGTTACAGAAGGCATGGCGGGGATGGAGGATTACTATCTGATGGATGGCGGTATCATTACCGTGAACACAGACACCGCCACGCTGCTGAACTATGACACCGCGCCGCTGGCAGCCATGGGCGAGCTGGTGGAAGTAACGACCACGGAAGAATAATACACGAAAAAAGAGTAATACCGAAATGTTTCTGATCATTCAAACGGCGCTGGAGCTCGGCTTTCTCTATGCTCCCGTCGCCATGGCTCTGTTTCTGAGCTACCGGATCCTTGATATCGCGGATCTTACCACCGACGGCTGCTTCGTTCTGGGGGGCGCCGTCGGCGTCACCGTGTGCGCGGCGGGCCATCCGGTGCTCGCTTTCCCGCTTGCCATGCTTGCAGGCGCTGCCGCCGGATTTGTAACCGCTCTGCTGCAGACGAGATTGGGCGTGCCGTCCATTCTCGCCGGTATTGTAACAAACACCGGACTTTATACCATTAACCTGATGGCCATGGGCAGAAGCTCCAATAAGAGCCTGCTCGGCACCGACACGGTGTTTACCCTGCTGAAGGCCACCGGGATCGGCGGCGAATGGTACGAACTGCTACTGGCGGCTGCCGTTACGGTGACAGCCGGCGTTCTGCTCTATTTCTTTCTGGGCACCCGGCTGGGACTTTCCATCCGCGCCACCGGCGACAACCGGGATATGGTGCGCGCCAGCTCTGTAAATCCCACTTATACCATCACCCTGGGGCTTTGTATCGCAAACGCGCTCACGGCCATGTCCGGCGTGATGGTAGGGCAGTATCAGAAAACGGTGGATATCAATTCCGGCACCGGCATCGTGGTGATCGGGCTTGCCTGTCTCATTATCGGCGAAACCGTCCTCGGCCGCCGCACGATGCTCAAGGGGATCGTCGCCGTGATGGTCGGTTCCGTTATATACCGTTTTATCTATGCCATCGTGTTCTATACCAAAGTCGTTTCGGTGGATTTCCTGAAGCTGATCACCGCCGTCGTGGTGGGGCTTGCTATTGCGGCTCCCACGGTGAAAAAATGGCTGGCTTTCCAAAACCGGAAGCGTACGGCGCGAAGGGAGGCGGGAAAGAATGCTTGATGTTAATAATGTGAGCCTGACCTTCAATCCCGGCACGGTGAATGAAAAATCGGCGCTGAAAAACGTCAGCCTTCATCTGGCTCCCGGAGATTTCGTCACGATCATCGGTTCCAACGGCGCGGGAAAAAGCACCCTTTTCAACGTGATCGGCGGCACTTACTTTGCCGACGGCGGAAAGGTGATTCTTGACGGACGGGATCTGACCTTTTTGCCGGAATACAAAAGGGCAAAGCATATCGGACGGATGTTTCAGGATCCGCTCAAGGGAACGGCGCCGCATCTCACCATAGAAGAAAACCTTGCGCTGGCCTATCTCCGCGCTTCCGAAAAAACGTCGCCTCTGTCCCGGGTCAACAAAAAAGACCGAGCACGGTTCCGCGAACAGCTGGCGCAGCTGGGGCTGGGGCTGGAAGACCGGATGCACCAGCCTGTGGGGCTGCTCTCCGGCGGGCAGCGGCAGGCGCTTACGCTGCTGATGGCGACCGTGGTGACACCAAAACTCCTGATGCTGGACGAGCATACCGCTGCGCTGGACCCGGCTACCGCCGAAAAAGTGCTGGCGCTGACAAAAGAGATCGTCGGCAAAAACGGGATCACCTGCCTGATGGTGACGCACAATATCTCGTCCGCGCTCTCTATGGGAAACCGTACCGTGATGATGAACGACGGGGAGATCGTGCTGGAGCTGAGCGGCGCAAAAAGAGCTGAAATGACAGTCCCGTCGCTGATGGAACTCTTTAAGGAAAAAACAGCGAAAACGCTGGATAACGACCGGATGCTGCTGGAATCATAAGCGGGCTTTGAGCATCGCTTATCCGGCAGTATAGAAAAGCACCGCCTTCCGCAAACAGAAGACGGTGCTTTTTGGTTGTTCTGTTTTATTCAGCCGGTTTACGTCAGGCTCGAAATGACCCCTTTCACAATATCGATCAGGATCTGTGAGAAGCCTGGCTTCTGCAGATCTCCGAGGAACTCGGATTTTGCGAAATCGCATTTATCCTTGTTGCCCAGCTTCGTGAGCAGGGTGATCACAGCTTTTACGTCGATGTTGTTAAAGTCCAGACCGCTCTCTTTTATGGCGTTCACCACGCTGTCCGCCACAAAGAGCACCCAGAAGAACAGCGCTTTGCCTGCGCCGGGATACTGCGATTCGGCGGAACGGATGGGATTCACCACACCCTTGATGATGTTGAACACCTTGTCGTCCAGTCCGGCCTTGTCTTTCAGGAACTGCAGGTATCCGTCGCTGTTGGCGGAAAGCAGAAGCTCGCGTATCAGGAAATCGAAGATGATCGAAACGGTATCCGATTTGTTGACGCTTGCTTCCGGCACCCGATAGGAGCAATAGCCGTTGGCGGATTTGAAGATCTCCACCGTGCCGGTGTTCAGCGCGTGATACAGGGTCGCCGTGGTGAAGTTGAGGTTCAAGGTCAGCCCAAGATTGTCCTTCACAGTCTTTGAGAGCAGGTTTACCAGAAGCACAATGGGATCGGTGCAGATGAACCGCAGGTCGAAATCCTTAACAAGTCCGTAAATACTGAAGTTGTAAATCGGACGGATGATATCCAGAACGATATTCACAGGGAAGAGCGCGTTTGCGATCAGGGAAGGCAGACCGCCGAAATAAAGGAAGCAGAGAATGTTCGGCAGAAGCGTGACAAGCTGACCGTAGGGATTTTTCACCAGCCTGTCGATGATGCCGAAGAGGGCGTCGACGATAATACCCAGCGCATTGTCTTTATCTTTTTTCAGCGCGTCGGGGGAGGGCAGGCCGTATGCGCCAAGCGCTTCCAGCAGCGGGATAAATGCGGAGGAATAATCGTCCGCGCCGTGCAGCGTCAGCAGAGGCCTCGTATCGCCCTTGTCGTTTGAGATCGAGAGTGTAAGATCCTCGTCCGCCAGCAGGAAGTTGAGGACCTTCTGCGCCGGTTTCGCAAACTGTACCAGCGCGTCCCTGAAGCCGGCTTTATCCCCGTCCTTGAATTCCGCTTTATAGGTGCTCCAGTAAGAGAGATCCACGCCGAGCTGATCCTTCAGCAGATTCAGAAGCGCATCGGGCAGAGAAATGCCGCCCACAGCGTCGTTGATCGTTTTTGCCAGATTGTTGAGGGTCTCTGCCTTGATGAAGGAATTGATCAGACCGTCAAGCAGCCCCGAAAGACTGGTGGCTTTCACACCCGCGATCTCCAGATTCGCGATGCCGAGAATGTTGTCGACAAGCGCCGGCAGGTTGCCTACCAGATAATCGGCCTTTGCGGAAGTCCAGTATTCGTTATAGGTCCATTTCGCCGGGTTGCTCGATTGCCCGCCGTGCTGCCACCAGATACACTTGGGCTCTTTGTATTCCTGCGGAACGAAAAGCTCCACCAGAGCGGCAATGGTGTAATCCGGGCAGGCAAGCGCGTTTTTGATGATATCGTTGACAATATCCGGCAGGTCGGCGCCGATTTTGGAAAGCAGCCCGTTGAGAACGGTTTTGTCTTTCAGACCTTCGAGCACGTATTTCAGGAGGAAGAGCAGCACGTCGGCGCGGTTCGCGATGATGCGGGCGGCTTTGCCTTCTTCAGCGCCGGAATAGGTCCAGTCGTTACGCACGGTGTCGTGCCATTCAAGGGTGCCGAGCGTCGCCAGCTTGTCGCCGTTCATTTCGGGCAGCGCAAAGCCGAGCGCGTCTTTCGCCATGCCGAGCAGGCCGTTCAGGGAAGAAAGATCCACCCCCATGTCTTCAAGGTTGATCATTGTGCCCACGTCAATGTGGATCGGCTCGTCGCCGCTTGACGCCGCGTTCTCAGAAACGCCGCCTGCCACCTCTTTGCCTACAACGGTCACTTTGTAAGTGGCGTCTGCCGTATACGCGATATCGGTTTTCAGCATGGACAAAAGCGGCACCACAAGCTCCGCTTCGATCGCGTAGGCAAGGTTCGGCAGCGCGGAAAGCAGGAAGCTGACCGGAGCTTCTCCCAGTTTTGCGAGAATCTCGTCAAGCGGTTCAAGAAGTCCGTGTTCCAGTACGTCGCGCAGATTATCATATCTGTCCGCATCCGGCGCCGTTACGCCAAGCGCTTCAAAGATCGGCGCCAGCGTATTATTATAACCGGAGTTGGCGGTAGCGGTCAGGTCCAGCTCAATGGTGGTGATCTCCATGTGCAGCTTGAGCTTCCCTTTCAGAAGCTCGGCTGTGCCGAGACCGGTGCCGATATGTCCGCGGTTGTCAACCGCCTTGCTGGCGAGCAGCGCCAGAAGCAGCGGCTCCACGCCGGTCATGGCGGCGGCAAAACCGTCCAAAAAGCTTTCGCGGTCATGGACGCCCCAATCGAGATCCAGCTTACCTTCCGAATTCAGAAGGACCTCGTCCTTCCATGCGGTGTGCATTTCTTCGGCGTCGCGATCCCATCTGGATACTGTGGTGGCCTGGTTCAGCTTGGCGGCAACATTGGCATATTTCTCTGGCAGGTGTTTTGCAAGGGTAGAGGGCATCAGATAAAACTTGATGTTCTCCATGGCCTCTTCCAGGCTGATAAAGGTCAGGTCCGCGTGGACTTCGGCCTTGGGAACGATCGCGATGCCGGTATCGACCGCGTCGTCTCCCTCCATGACGATGTCCTGGGGAAGTCCGGCCCAGACCTTGGCAAATTCGGTTTCAACCAGCGGATAAAGATACTGTACCGCCAGATTGATCAGATCATTATTATAAAGGAAACCGGTAACCATCGGAGCGACGTCGGCAATACCGAAGCCTGCAATGTCCTTGAGTTCCTTGGAATTCAGCAGAAAGTCCAGCGTGTCGATCAGCGTTTCCACCCGTTCGTCGGTAACGACGTATTTCCGGTTTCTCGCGAGGTCGCATTTCGTAACGGGCCGCACGATGTCCTTCATGATGCTCTGCTTATACAGAGAAATATCATTGGTGACGTCGATGGGCTCGGTGCTTAGCTCTTCTTCCGATTCCTCTTCCGAAGAATCCTCCGCCGCCTCCTCTGCGGCTTCCACCGCTTCTTCCTCTTTTTTGCCGCAGCCTGTGAGCACGGAGAAGGAGGTAAATGCGATCACGATGGCTAAGAATACGCTGAGAATACGTTTTGGCATGACTTTACTGCGTGCGGGTTTTTCTCCTCATGCGCCGGGGCGGGATGCGGCGGCGTTCCGCACGACTCCTTTCTTAAATTAATAAGAGGTTCCGGTCGGTTCCGGAATATGAAAAAAGTAGGACAACACTCTATCTCATAGCATTATATCATTTAATCTTAATTTAAGCAATCCAAAAATCGAAAAAAACTTTTATTTCTTATATTTTTCTTTCAACTTTTTTCTTATATATATTATCATATTTTATCAAATGCTGTCAATCTTTTTTTCGGATTTCTCAGATATTTCCTGCCGCGGGAAAACAGCAGATCATTCGCTGCGTTTATAGATTGTCATTAAAATATTACTTGACAAAAACTGAGAACTATGCTACCCTAATTTACGCACAAAAAAGCAAAATATTGTAAAAATCACAACAGGAGACGGATAAAAATGAGTACAAAACAACAATCTTTCGATCTTGGCAACGGATTGCGTAAGGGCGGCCATTACGATGCGATCTTTTTCGGCTGCTACGCCGAAACCAACACCTTCGATATCCGCTGCCGTTTCGATCTTCGTACAAAGCTGAACCGGGCGCGCCTGCAGAAGGCGGCGGACGCGGCGTTGAAAAGCTATCCCGAATTTGCGGTGCGGCCGGTGGTATACGACGGAAAGATCTGTTACGAAAAGAACAATAATCCGGTCAAGCTGTGTCCCGACGACAACAAAACGCGGTATTTCGGCGCCGACGGGCCTTCCGGTACCAACGGCTATCTGTTCTGCTTTCTCTGCGGCGACAAGCACCTGACCTTTTCGATGTATCACGCGCAGACCGACGCCTACGGCATGATCTCCTATGTGATCTCGGTGCTCTGGAACTACGCGAAAACCACCTTCCCGCCCATCCGTTTTGTCCGTACCAATTTCTTTGAGCCCTACGGCGTGCGGATGAACGATCTGCAGTTCCGCATGATGGACGACATGGAGCGGTATGACGCCATCGTGAAATTCGCCGCCGACGGAAAGCTCTACGATCCCTACGAGGGGAAGGAATTTTTCCCGCTGCCGCCCGAAGCGCACGAAAAAAGCGATATGAGCTGCCGCCTGGTGAATCTTGTGATCTCCAATTCCGATTTTATGAAAAAGACCGTTGAGCTGCACACTTCCTACGGCCCGCTGCTCGCGGCGCTGGCGGCCGAATCCATCAACGATACGTTCGATATAGAGGATAAGGCGATCGCGGTGGTCCTGACCGGCGATTCCCGCCGCTTCTTCCGTTCAAAAACCCTTTGCAACATGGCGTATAACACCCCCATCGTTCTCACAAAAGCGGATATGGGGATGCCCATGGAAAACATCTGCAAAAAAATGCGGACCCAGATGCTCAATCAGCTGAAAAAATCCCACGTCCGCGAAACGCTCAAGGGAATCGTTAAAATCGGTGAGGACGTGTTCGCGCTCGGCCCCATCGACGGCGTTGCAAAATATCTCGCCGGGCCTGAGGGGCTGAAGGTACAGAACGAGAAAACAACGATCTTCCTCACGTATCCCGGGAAAATCGACACCAATCCCATTTCCCGCCTGCTGATCAAAAGCGTAACGCCCGGAATGCTCGCCATGGACCGGGCGATCAACGTCTACTGCCACGGCGACGATCTGGTGATCCAGTACAGCCTGAAAGGCGACGACCTCACACTGCCTGTCGCCATGCGGGACACGCTGAACAAATACGGCTTCGATCCGATCATGTTTGATATGGGGCGGATCGCGCAGAATATGCTCAGTTTCGACAAAATTAAAAAGGTGGAAAAGGCGTAAACGTGTTTTCCGGTTCTTGACGGGAACGCAGGAATATGTTATATTTCTATTGTTAAAATAAATGGCCGGATCTTTCTCCTTGAAAACAGCGGGCAGAACGATCGGTCATAAAGGGGGAAAAGGAATGAGTCAATACGACGTGATCGTCGTTGGCGCCGGCAACGGGGGGCTTGTGGCCGCCAACACCACGGCGCAGGCCGGTTACAAAACGCTGCTCCTCGAAAAGCACAATCTGCCCGGCGGCTGCGCCACCAGCTTCGTGCGGGGACGGTTTGAATTTGAGGCCGCGCTGCATGAGCTCTGCAACCACGCCACTTCGCCTTATCAGGATTCCGCGCAGAAGATCTTTGATCGGCTCGGCGTGAAGGTGGAACTGAAATACGAGGATACGCTGTTCAGAACCATCTGCAAAGGGGAGAACGGCTACGACGTGCGCCTGCCGGCGGATTATGAAAAGCTGCTCGACGTGATGGAGGCGGAGGTCCCCGGCTGCAGAGAAAGCGTGAAAAACTATATCGACCTGATCGGCGATATCGACGCGGCGCAGGATTATATCGACGCAAAGGGGATCAATCCCGCGGCAATCATGATCAAATATCCGGATTTTCTCCGGGCGGCCTCCACCTCAAACAACGAGGTGATGGCAGCCTGCGGGATCCCGCCCAAAGCGCAGAGCATCCTCAACACCTACTGGGGCTATCTCGGCGTTCCGGCGGACGACCTGAACGGTATGCACTATATCAGCCTCTTTGCCGCTTATCTCAAAACAAAGCCGTGTATGCCGCTGCATAAGTCTCACGAGCTTTCGCTGGCGCTGGCGAAGACCCTGCAGGGCTTCGGCGGCGAGATCCGCTATAACAGCGAGGTCACCCGTTTCCTGTATGACGAAACCGGCGCGGCCGTGGGCGTGATCGCCGGCGGCGAAACGCTCTACGCGAAAAAAATCATCTCCAATGTTATCCCGAACAACGTCTTTAACCGTTCGGATCCCGCCCGGATCCCGGCGCGGGACAAAAAGCTTGCCAACGCCAGAAAGCTCGGCATGACCTTCTATACGATCTATCTGGGGTTGGATTGCTCCAGAGAGGAGCTGGGGCTGGACGACTACAGCGTGTTCATCGCTTCCGATCCCGACTCCCGCGTGCAGTTCGAGCAGCGGAAGGATTTCGGTATGTACGTGGTCAACTGCCTCAACAATGTGGTGCCGGAATCATCTCCCGCGGGAACCTGTACCCTGTTCTATACGGTCATGCTGATGCCCGGTGACTTCCCGGAAAGCGTGAAGGCGGACGGATATAAAAAATTCAAGAGCGATATCGCCGAAAAATACATCAGAGACAGTGAAGAAACGCTCGGGATCTCCATTATGCCGCATATCGAGGAGATCGTTGTCGCCACGCCCGTGACCTTCGCCCGGTATCTGGGGACGCCGGAAGGCGCCATCTACGGTTACGCCAGCCAGACCTGGGATAACGTGGTCGGCAGGGTCGCCATGAAGGATATGGAAAACCGGATCCCGAACCTGCATTTCTGCGGCGGGCACGCGTCGAGGGGCGACGGGTACCCCTCCGGTTACATCACCGGCGCCATGGCGGCTGCGGACGTGCTCAGAGAGCTGAAGGAGGGAAAATAAAATGCGTAAAAAAAGCAGTATATCTTCTATCAGCCCCGCCGGCTTTGTAAAGCTGCTCACGAACCGCTTGTCCGCGGTGAACAATTCCGTGGACGCGCCCGTCAAGGATCTCGGCGCTTATTATCCCAACCGGCTGGCGGAGGCGCTGCATCCGGCTGTGCAGCATCTGAAAGTCAGAGAGATCATCGAACACAGCCCCGACATGAAGAGCTTTCTGCTCGAGGCGGATCCCGCCCGGGGCACCAGACGGCTTGCCTGGTTCTCTGCGGGGCAGTATCTCTGCGTGAAGCTGAACGTCGACGGCGCCACGGTCTCCCGGCCTTATTCCATCGCTTCGGCGCCCCGCGATACGCTGGACGGCGTTTACAGGCTGACGGTCAAGCGTGTGGAGGGCGGTATTGTTTCCGGCTACATTCTGGATCACTGGCAGGCAGGGACCGAAGTGACCGCTTCCGCGCCTCAGGGCGAGTTTACCTATGAACGTCTCCGCGACGCCAAAACCGTGATCGGTATCGCCGGCGGCAGCGGCGTCACGCCCTTCCGTTCTTTTGCCCGGTCCATTCTGCAGGGGGACGAGGATTTCAACCTGATCCTGCTCTACGGCAGCCGCACCTATGAAGACGCCGTGTTTACCGACGAATTCAAGGCCATGGCGAAGGCGGATCCCCGCATCAAGATCGTGAACGTGCTCAGCGAAGAGAAAAAACGGGGCTGCTGCTCCGGCTTTATCACCGCCAGAGTCATCAAAAAATACGCGCCGGCAGAGGAGGATTACTCCGTATTTCTGTGCGGCCCGCAGGCAATGTACGATTTTGCCGATAAGGAGATCGAAAAACTGAACATCCGCCGTAAATTCGTGCGGCACGAGCTCTTCGGCGAGTATTTCCGTCCCGAGCGGAACGCGGACTATCCCGGCGACGCAAAAGGCAGCTATCAGGTCACCGTACGCATGGCGGGGAAGGAACAAACGATCTCCTGCGCCGCCGATACGACCCTGCTGCGCGCCATGGAGGCGGCGGGGATCAAAGCGCCCTCCGATTGCCGTTCCGGCCGCTGCGGTTATTGCCATTCACAGCTTTTGTCCGGCGAAGTCTACGTGCCGGCGAGCGTTGACAGCAGAAGGGAAGCCGACCGGATCTACGGTTATATCCACCCCTGCTGCACTTTCCCGCTGAGCGACGTTGTGATCGACGTTCCGCCCGCGGTTGAAAAATAAAACAGACAAAAGGAGAGTTCTGCCATGAACGAAAAAGAACGCATTCTCGACGCCATGAAGAAAGCCGGCGAGCCCCTGAATGCCGGGAAGGTCGCCGAGCTGACCGGGCTTGACCGCAAGGTCGTTGACAAGGCCTTTGCCGAACTGAAAAAGGAAGGCGCCATCGTCTCTCCCGTCCGCTGCAAATGGGAGCCTGCGGAGAAATGATCGCGGAGAAATCATACTGAAATTCCAAAAGAAAAGGAACCGCTCGTTTTCCCGAACGGCTCCTTTTTGATTGTAGGTTATTCATTTTCTTTCTTTGTTTGTATAAGATAACGGACCGTACAAACCAACGCCCATACGGCGGCGACCAGAAGCGTGACCGAGATGGCGTTGTCCTCGCCGATACGCAGCCCGTTGTTCAGCGTGAGCGTTACGGCGAAGAAGACCGCGACGCAGACGATAAACCGGATCACAAATGCCGCTGTCGGTTTCTTCGGCTGCCGGAAGGTAACGCCGAGGGCCAACGGATAGAGCGCCGCGGCGACGCAGATCGCGAGCACGCCGATCATATAAAGCGCGGGGTTCCATAACACAAAATTCCGGTAGATGAAAACGCCGCTGAGGATCATCAGCGCAGCCAGCGCCAGCGCGACCGTCTGCCGTCTTTCGGCGGAAAGAACCGTTTTGACGAGCCAGAACAGACCGACCAGCGCGCTGAAAACGACGACGAGCGGAAGAAGAACGGATTTGAGGCTGATATGCGATTTTTGTGTTTCGGAGCTCTCCGGCACAGACACGTGGTCGTTATAAGCGGTCCGCCCTCCTTGCTGTGAGAAGCCGACGGTGGAATCCTTCAGCGTTCCGGCGTTCTGGTAGTCCCACGCTTTGAAATTCAGGTCAAACGCGGGAGAGTCTTCCGCAAGCGTAAAATCATAGGCTGTGATATCGTTGAACAGCGGATCGGCAACGGTGGGGTTATGCAGGTATCCGTCTTTGACAGCGCCGTTCAGGCCGGTCCCCGTATTCCCGCCGTCGGTGCAGAATCGGAGCTTCTTCTCCCCGCTCAGGTTCCAGAGCAGATTGCCGTTTTCGTAAAAATGACCCGTATGCAGCATATAGATGTAGATAGGCTGATCATTTTCCGAAACAAAAATATTATCGTAATAAAACGCGGTGGCGTGGGGCTCTTCTCCGCGGGACCCGGCGCTGACCTGTCCTTCGGCGGAAAGCGCGCCGATGTTGTTCCGGAAGATATTGCCTTCGCCGTAGTGGATGTTGTAGCTTTGGCTGCCGCAGCGGAAGACCAGATTTTTCTCAACCAACATTCGGGAGGAGCCCTCGTCGAGGTATATGCCCCAGCCGCCGTAACCGCCTTCGCCGGGGTCCGCCGCCACGTTGTGGATCACGTTGCCGGTCAGCTCCGTGCCGGGCTGGATACCGAGCATATAGATGCCGCCCATGTCCGAGAGCCAACCCTGCCCGATGTTATAGATCAGGTTGTCGCGGATCTTGATGTTGTTCGTCAGGTGGTGGGTGTAGCCCCAGGTCCAGCCGCAGGAGATGGCGGTATAATATCCGTCGCTGATTTCGTTATGGGTGATCTCCGCTCCGTCGCAGTAGGTGATATGGACGCCGATGGCGCAGAAGAACTTCCTGCCGTAGCCTGAGATATCGTTGTTGGTCACGGTGATATCCGTCGTCACGTCCGGGTCGCCGGGCTCGCCGTTGGTCCCGCCCACGAACACGGCGGTAGCGGCAATGTTACGGAACAGGCAGCTTTCAACCCGACTGTGCCTTACGCCGTTCAGGAATTTCACGCCGTCCGCGCCGAGATTGGTGAATTCGCAGTTGATAAACGCCGCGTTTTCGGCATGGCTCACTTCCACCACGCCCCGTACGTCCAACGCCGCCTGCAGTGCGTCAACGTCGTTTTCAACACGCCAGCCGCTTTCCCATTCGCCGGGGGTGGGGACCTTCCAGTCGGTTTCAGTAAAGCGGATACGTTCAAAGCAGACGCCCGAAACGCCTTCGATCTCTATCAGCCGTTCCAGTGATGAAGCCTTCAGTATGGTCGCGTCGGCGGTTTCACCCTCCTGCGGCACGTAATACAACTTGTTTTCCTTGTTGTTCAGATACCACTCGCCGGGTTCGTTCAGCGCTTCAAATACGTTTTCAAAATAATAGCGGTCGATGTCCCGGATGTACATGGAGGAAGGGCGCGAAAGGCTCAGCTTGCCCGTCGTTCGGTCGATCCCGGTCAGGAACATCAGCTCGTCGTGCCAGTAGTGCAGTATCCGCACCTGCACGTCCTCCGGATTCGTGAAGTCCGCCGCCAGATCTGCCGGATCGGCGTAAAAAGACCGCTGCCCGCGTGTTAAATCCCACGGCGTGTCTTCTTCCGTCCACAGATCGTCCTCCGGGCAGATATCCTTTACGATAAAATACCCTTCTTCAGGATAGCGCGGCACGTTGAGCTGCCGGTCGCCGTTGAAAAGGGATTTGAAATCAACGGGATCCTTGGAAGGGTCCAGCTTTTTGGTAAAGACCCGCACGCCGTTGACGGTTTCTTCTGTGAAGCCGGCGATCTCCCGCGCACCTGAAAAAACGACTTCCTCGTCGTTATACGCCGCGAAGGTCACGTTTGCCTGATCGTCTTCCGTGAATAGGAGCGTTTCTTTGAATTCATATCGCCCGCCCCTCAGCCAAACGTGCACGGTCTCACCTGTGGGGATGATTTTTTTCAGCGTTTTCAGCTTCTCCTTTGCCGCTGCCACGGTTTTCAGCGGCGCGTCAAACGTGCCCGCCGCCGTGTCGTCGCCGGCGGGGGAGACGAACAGGTCGTATTTCCCGGTTTCCGGAGCGGCGTTCGCGCGCTGGATGCCGCCGAACAGCGCGAGCGTCAGGACAAAGCAGGAAAGAAAACATAATGGTTTAATTAACTTCTTCACAGAAAACCACCTCCACGCCTGATTGTAGCATATCAAGCGTCAAAACACAACGGACGTTTGATTTTTTCTGGCGATTATTTTTTTTCTTTACAAAAATCAGAAAAAGACGTATACTGAATAAAAAAGGAAAAATCGCGCTTTCGGCGGCGCGGTTCCGAGAACAGGGGAGGGATCCGGCGATGTTTCAGGTGCTGGTATTGGAAGACGACAGAGAGCTCAACCGTTCGCTTTGTACGTTTATGCGAAAAAACGGGTTTCTTACAACCTCCTGTCTGAACGCGGCGCAGGCGTTTGAAGCGCTGCGGACGAAAAAATTCGATCTGATCCTGTCGGATATCATGCTGCCGGAAACCGACGGCTTTCTGTTTGCCGGGGAGGTCCGTAAGCTGGATCGGGAGATCCCCATGATGTTCCTGAGCGTGCGGGACGATTTCCATTCCAAACGGCGCGGCTTCGAGACGGGAATCGACGATTATATGGTAAAGCCCGTGGACCCGGAGGAGCTTCTGCTGCGCGTCCGCGCGCTTTTGCGTCGGGCAAAAATCGCCAGCAGCAAACGGATCACTCTGGGGAATACCACGCTGGACGCCGACGCCTATACCGCTACTGTGAACGGGCAGGATCTGGGGCTTTCGGTGCGTGAATTCAATCTGCTCTACAAACTGTTGTCCTATCCCGAAAAAACCTTTACCCGTTCGCAGCTCATGGAAGAATTCTGGAGCGCGGATTCTCCCTCGGGCGTACGCACGGTGGACGTATATATGGCGAAAATCCGCGAAAAAACCGAGGAGAGCGACGCTTTTCAGATCCGCACCGTTCGCGGGCTGGGATATAAAGCGGTGCTCGCCTTTGCAGAAAAGGAGGATGAGCCCGTATGAACCGGCACGCAGTAAAAAAAGGCGACCGCAGGGTCCGCCGCAGCGTGTTCTCCGTCAACGACTTTTTGCTGCTCCTTGCGTCTGTGGCCTTCTGCGTTGCGCTGATATGGCTGATCCGGATCCTGCCGCCCGATATCGATATCGAAGTCAACGAGCTCAGCATCCGCGCCACGTGGCTGTTGGTGATTCTGATCAGCGCCGTGGATCTGGTGATCTTCAGCCTCCACAAAAAACTGACGCTGGAAGCTCCCACCCGCAGGATCCTCGACGCCGCCGCCCGGATCGGAAAAGGGGATTTCTCCGTCCGCATCAAGCCGTTTCACAAAAAGTATTTCAAGAATGAATTCGACGTGATCATTGAGGACCTCAACAGCATGGCGGCGGAGCTCACAGGGGTGGAAACCATGAAGAAGGATTTTATCGCCAACGTTTCCCATGAGTTGAAAACGCCGCTGGCGGTCATTTCCAACTACGTTACGCTTCTGCAGACCACCGAGCCCGACGCGGAAAAACAGGCGGAATACACAAAGGCGATCGCCGACGCGACCCGCAGGCTCAATATGCTGATCTCCAATATCCTGAAACTGAATAAGCTCGAAAGCCAGCAGATCTTTCCCGAAAACGACGTGTTCGACCTCGGGGAGCAGCTGTGTGAGGCGCTGCTCGGTTTTGATCACCGCATGGAAGAAAAACAGCAGGAGCTGCAGGTGGATCTGGAGGAAGACGTGGTGATCCACGGGGATGAAGAGCTGCTGATGCATATCTGGGATAACCTGATCTCAAACGCGGTAAAATTCACGCCGGAGGGCGGAACGCTGACGGTTTCGCTGAAAAAGGGCAAAAAATACGCGATCGTAAAAGTGGCGGACAACGGCTGCGGTATGACGAAAGAAGAACAGTCGCATATTTTTGAAAAGTTTTATCAGAGCGACAACTCTCATTCCGTGCAGGGGAACGGGCTCGGGCTTTCGCTGGTGAAACGTATCGTCGACGTTTCCGGCGGTATCATCGACGTGGAAAGCGAACCGGGGCAGGGGAGCGTGTTTACGGTCCGGCTGCCGCTCGAACCGTGATGTTTTGAGATCCGGCCGGGGCTTCATGAAGAAGATGTTTTTGTAAAAACTTTTTTCGGTGCGAAGTCACGTTTTTTTTCTTGCATATTATTGATAACGGTGCTATAATTATATTTATGTACTGAAAAATAATAGAAAGGGTGCGATATCGTGCTGTTTCTGCAGATCCCTGCGGTTGAGGCGGCTTCCGAGCCGTTGATTTCCAGTTTGCTGAGCCAGATCACTTTGCAGCAGACGCTCGATTTTTTCCTGCGGATCTTTCTTGCCTGCGTCTGCGGCGCGGCCATCGGTTTCGAACGGAGCCGCCGTTTCAAGGGCGCCGGCATCCGGACGCATATCATCGTCTGCTGCGGCGCCGCGCTGATCATGATCGTTTCAAAATACGGTTTCGGCGATCTTGTTACCGAGGCCGGCTTCGGTATTTTCGGTACAAAGGGCGCAGATCCCGCCCGGATCGCGGCGCAGGTCGTCAGCGGCATTTCTTTTTTGGGCGCGGGCGTGATCTTTAAGAACAACGGCGCGGTCAAGGGTCTCACCACCGCCGCCGGTCTCTGGGTCACCTCGGGCATCGGCCTTGCCATGGGCTGCGGGCTCTATACGGTCGGCATATTCGGCACCATCCTTGTGGCCGTTTTGCAGGTGATCATGCACAGATTCAAAATCGGCGCTGATTCCTACAACGCCTATCAGATCCAGTTTGCCGTCGTGCAGTCGGAGGAGATCCGGAAAAAGTTGGAGGAACAGCTCGAAAAGTGGGAAGCCACCGCCACCGACAGCAAGATGGAGCACAGGGAAGACGGCACGGTATACTATGATCTCACCCTGCGCACCACGCAGACGCTGGAGCTCAAGGATATGATGGAATTCTTCGACAGCGGCATCAACGCGAAGAGCGTTGCGCTCAACAATATGCATTAACAGGCGCGCCGGAATCCGGAGCGGCTGCATAAAAAAACAGAGACAGAGCGGATACGGTTCGGACTCTGTCTCTTTTTCTGTGATGGATCGGGTGTCTGTCAGTTGACCGAAAAGTCTGTTGTCAGCGCGTTGTCCGATGCGTTTTTCCAGAACCCCCGGGCGATCACCGATACGCAGTAGTCGCCCTTCGGCAGCGGCTGCACCGGGATCGTCACGCTTTCGGGCATATAATAGTGGTAGTAGCCGGACCATGCCGAAGCACGCCGCACGATCCTGCCGCTTTTTTTGTCGGTCACGGTCAGCAGGTAATCGTTCACCATGTCCCCGTCGATCTTTGCCTGTCCGAAGGTCACTTCGATCCTGTCGCCGGAGACGGCCGCGCTTATGGGCGTGTTCGCCGCAAAATAAGGCTTCGCCGCGGTTTCATACCGCTTGTCGGTGTAAACGAAATTCTCCGGCGTAAAGGGCGGGCGCACCACGTGGTCGCAAGGGAAGAACTGCCCGGTGATAATATCAAAGCTCTTTACCGTCACGGCGCCCGCATCGTCCACTTCCACGATCAGATACTGCGAAAAGTCGTCGCAGTCCGGCGGCACGGTGCCGTAGTACTTTTCGAACTCGTCAAGCTCCGTGTAGCTGAAGGAACCGGTGCCGAAGCATGTGATGTATTCCTGGTGCACGTTGCGGGGATCGTTGATGGGCGCGTGGGAATGCCCCGAAAAATCAATGATCTGCGGGAAGTTGATAAAGGTGGGCAGCAGATCCTTCTCCCCCCAGTCGTGGCTGCCGTAAACGGTGCCGTTCACGTGCGGGTGCTGGAAAAAGAAGATCGCTTTGTCGGGATCGTCCAGCCGCGCCTCCTCCAGCGCCTTGAAAGCAAAATCCTTTTGCGGCTGATCGAAGCGCGTGCCGCGTTCGGGCGTCACGGAGATGAAATGATACCCCTTGATCACCTTGTGGATATCCGGTTCCATGCCGAAGAGGCGGCGCATACGCTCGTGGGTCTCCGGAATGCCGGAGCCGTATTCATGGCTCGCCACCGAAATGGTCACGTCGGTTCCGGGACGGAGGTTGCCGTAGAACACCTCTTTGAAGTTGAGCATTTCCTGTTCCTTGCCGGAGTTTGCAAAGTCGCCCACCACAAAGATGGCGTCCACAGACTTGTAATCGCAGCCGTCGGCATAGGCGTAGAGGCATTTCATGCCTTTGTCAAGCCGGATGAGCTCCCGGCAGTCTTTGTTTTCGTGCACGTGCACGTCGCTCATGACCGCAAAGCGGAGAATCGTTTTTGCCATTCCGTATCGTCCTTCTTTCTCAGTGATAGGCGGGGAGATAGTTGCCGTGGGCTTCGATCAGGTCGTCCACCATCCGTTTGATGCTGTCGATATCCAGCTCGCTGCCGGTGTGCGGATCCAGCATGGCCGCCTGATAGATGTGGTCTTTTTTGCGCGTGACGGCGGCTTCGATGGTAAGCAGCTGCACGTTGATGTTTGTCATGTTCATGGCGGCGCACTGCACGGGCAAAGCGCCCACGCGCGTGGGGTGCACGCCGTAGCCGTTCACAAGGCAGGCCACCTCCACACAGGCGTCTGTCGGGAGGTTCGAAATGAGCCCGCCGGTGTTGAGCACGTTGCCGCCGATCTGATAAGACTTGCCGGTGACGATGGCTTCCATAATGCGGGAAGCGTATTCGTTGGAGCGCTCGTGCTCCTTCACGCCCTTTTCAAGGATCTCTGCGTATTCGTTTTTCCAGCCCTCGATCTGATTCACGCAGCGGCGCGGATACTCGTCCAGCGGAATATTGTATTTTTCGATCAGCTCGGGATACTTCGATTTGATATAGAACATATTGTATTCGGCGTTGTGCTCGCTGGATTCGGTGCAGTAGTAGCCGAAATTCCTGATATATTCGAGGCGCACCTTGTCGTGACATTCCGGATCCGCCAGCTTTTCGTCCACCTTCGATCTGATCTCGGGATACAGGTCGTTGCCGTTTTTGTCCATGATCTCCAGCAGCCACGCCATGTGGTTGATGCCCGCGATCAGCTCTTTTCTGCCTTCCAGTCTGTCTTCCATTCCCAGCTGCTTCAGCAGCCCCTCGGAGCAGACCTGCACGCTGTGGCAAAGCCCCACTGTTTTGATGGGGGTATAACGCAGCATGAAGCCGGTGAGCATCGCCATGGGATTCGTGTAGTTGAGGAACAGCGCGTCGGGGCAGACCTCCGCCATGTCCTTCGCGAAATCGTCCAGCACCGGGATGGTCCTGAGCGCCCGCATGATACCGCCGATCCCGAGCGTGTCGCCGATGGTCTGTCTGAGCCCGTATTTTTTCGGTACCTCAAAATCGATGATGGTGCACGGATCGTAAAGCCCTACCTGGATGGCGTTCACCACGAAATTCGCGCCCCGCAGCGCGTCCTTGCGGTTTTCCACGCCCGCGTAGCACTCGATCTTCCCGTAGCCGCCCTTGGCCTTGCGCATGGCTTCCAGGATCACGCGGCTTTCCTCCAGCCGTTTCGCGTCGATGTCGTAAAGCGCAAAAACGCTGTCTCTCAACGCTTCGGCGCACATGCAGTCGCCGATCACGTTCCGCGCGAAAACGGTGCTTCCGGCGCCCATAAAGGTGATTTTCATCAGGGAATACCTCCGATCAAAAATGATG
>CACZOP010000168.1 GCA_902782845.1 Oscillospiraceae bacterium
AGCAGCTCGATGTTGAGATACTTGTTGGCCTTCTGAAGGAAGTCGTTCACGTCCTGCGCGGTCTCAAGGACCTTCACGATCTCGTCAACGTAACCGTCGTCGAAGGTATACTCGGCTTTTTCGATCAGACCGAGAAGGATCTTCTCAGCGTTCTCGATGGAGACGTTATGGTCAATATAATTTCTCCAGGCCTCGTCGTAAAGGGCAAACGCCGTCATGGCGTTGTAGCTGTTGGTCAGAGCCTTTTTGTTCTGATCAACGTAGTTCCAGCTGGTGTAGTTGCTGTCGTCAATGATGGTGTCGAGGAACAGCTGGTAGTTGTCTTTCCACCCGGCAACTCTGCTCTCTTCGCCTTCCGCTGCAAACGCTGCGAAGGGGATGAGGGTCAGGACCATCATGGCGGCAAGCACTACCGAAACAATTTTGGCGGTTCTTCTCATTTTGGTGATGCACTCCTTTTTTTGCTTATTTGATAAATAATCTTTATCGCTAATATTTTATAAGAAAACAAAAGAAAAATCAATCCACATATTAACAAAATATTCACAAAATTCTTTATTTAAATTGTACAGATATGCACAAACGTGTTTTGTTTTTATCCGGGCTTCCGGCCGGTCCGATACAGACAAAGAAACGGCTTCCCGCCGCGGTTTCTGCCGGGATTTCCATCATCTTTTTTTCTTATATTTCTAAATTAGAATTATTTTTTCAGTTTCCTATGGTATGATGCAGCAAAGGGATGTGAAATATGATGAAGAAATATTTTAAGGACTATTTTAAACGGGTGATCGAGCCCTGCGCGAAGATCGAGCTGATCTACTGGTGGATATTGCGCGGCCTGATGATCTATGCCTTTTTCGACACGCTCATCAACGGCAAGGATTACAACGGCTCCAACCCGGTAATCCAGATCTTCGCCAATTTCGTAGGCATGTTTTCCTACGAGATCATCCAGTTCTTCCCGAAGAACAACCGCTTCCGCTATTTCTCCCCGCACTTTCAGAATATCACCGCGCTGGGCTTCTTTCTGGGCTCCTTCGGCGGGGCGTATATGAACCTCTACTACCTTCTGCCGGGCTACGATAAAGCGCTGCACGCCTTCGGCACCGCCGAGGCGGTGTATATCGGCTACGAATACCTCTGCGCCACCCAGCTCAAGCTGAAAAAAACCGCCCCGCATCAGATCATCAACCTGGGGGCGCTGGGCTTCGGCTTTATTCTTTCGAGCGCATGGGAGCTCTTTGAGTTCACCTACGACCAGGTAGCGGGCGGCGACGCGCAGCACTGGAACTACCAGAACGCCGTTGAGTCCGCCGGGGGCGACCCGGCAAAGGTCTTCCATATGATCCCCATGCTCGATCCGTCCCGTTTCGCGCTGATGGACACCATGGACGATATCGTGATGAACTTCGTGGGCGGCATTCTGATGTATATCATTCTTTGCGTCATCCCCTACCGCCACCGGGGCAAAAACGACATTAACCTGCGGATCGAAGCGGAGCTGCGGGAGGCCGCAGAAGCCGCGGCGAAAGCGGAAGCGGCGGAAACCGTTACGGCTGCCGCGGCGGAATAAACAGACAGTACGACACAAAGCGTTCCTTTGCACGGGAGCGCTTTTTTCATGCGGAGGTTTTAGGCCGGGCGGAAAAACCGGGATTTGTCATTCCGAAAATACCGCTTGACATTCCGACGTTCGCGGCGTACAATGGGTGCGCTGAAAAAGAAAAACCGAAAAACATGAAAAAGGCGGCGCGCGGCGCCTCCGGGAGGATACGAAAATGGATTCCATCAAAATGAACGCAGCCGATACCCGCATGGTGGCCCACAGGGGCCTGAGCGGCATCGAGCCCGAAAACACCCTCGCTTCGTTTATCGCGGCGGGCAACCGCAGCTACTACGGCATCGAGACCGACGTGCACCGCACTGCCGACGGAAAATTCGTGGTGGTACACGACGACGACACGCTCCGGGTTTCCGGTGAAAATCTGCCGGTGGAGGGCACGGATTTCGACACGCTCCGCGCGCTGGCGCTGAAAACCGAAAGCGGAGAGACCAGGGTGGACCTGCACATCCCCACCCTCAAGGAGTATATCGCAACCTGCCGGCGCTACGACAAGGTCGCCGTGCTGGAGCTGAAAAACGAGTTCTCCGCCGAGGACATCAAAAAGATCTGCGACGAGATCAACGACCTTGACTATCTGCCCAACGTGATCTTTATTTCCTTCTCCTTTATCAACCTTGTGTATATCCGGGAGCTCTACCCTACCCAGACCGTACAGTTCCTGACCAACACCTACGCCGAGGATCTGCTGCAGATCCTGCAGGTGCACAAATTCGACGTGGATATCCTCTACACCGAGCTGAACCCCGAGCGCATCCGCGCCTTCCACGACCACGGGATCAAGGTGAACTGCTGGACCTGCGACGACAAGGAATTCGGCGAAATGCTGGCCGGGGCCGGGATCGACTTTATCAGCTCGAATATCCTCGAAGGTGAAGCATAAGCGGGCTCTTCAGACCGGACCACACAGGCAGAAACAAAAACAGGGTTCCCTGAGCTTTTTGTTCGGGGAACCTTTTTCTGAAAAGCCGGAGCGCTTCGGAGCCGTTGCTCATGAGATATCCGTCTCCGGTTTCCGGCGCCCCGACGCAGGCGTAAAGCTTCAAACCCCCTTTTTCCCGCAGCGCTTCTTCCGAAGCCGCCGGCCGGTCTCCCGCTTTCTCAAAAAAATCAAAAAAAACGCAACCTTTTTCCCTCCCCGATCGTTTTATCGGTGAAGAGCTCTTCAAACGACTGAAACAAGGAGCAACCCATGAAGCTGCCGATTGCAAAAGCCTACGAAACCTACGCGGACAGGGTATTCGCCGCCGCCTTCAGCGTGTGCGGGAACCGTGACGACGCGGACGACGTAACGCAGGACGTTTTTCTCAGATACCAGACCGCCGGCAAAGACTACGCCGACGAAAACCACCTGAAAGCGTGGCTCCTGCGGGTGGCGATCAACCGCGCCAAAGATCTGAAAACCTCTTTCCGGTATAAAAACACCGTGCCGTGGGAGGACTATATGGGAACGCTGGAATTCCGGGAGCCCGCCGACGGCGACCTGTTCCGGGCGGTGATGGAGCTGCCGGAGAAATACCGCGTCCCGATCCACCTGTTCTATTATGAAGACTACAGCGTGAAGGAGATCGCGAAAACGCTGCGGCGCGGCGAGGGTACGGTAAAAAGTCAGCTGAGCAGAGGCAGGGCGCTCTTAAAATCAAAATTAGCGGAGGAATGGAACGATGACGAATAAAGAACGGTACAAACAGGCATTTTCGGCGCTTCACGCCTCCGAACGGACGAAGGAGGTCCTGAACATGGAAGAAGGAAAAGTGGTAAAATTCGAGGGCAAAAAACGCGTTTCAAAGGCGGTTGTGATCGCGCTGGCTGCGGCGCTGCTGCTGGCGCTGGCAACGGCAGGCTATGCGGCGGACGTGGGCGGCATCCGGCGAACGGTGCAGATCTGGCTCCACGGCGAAATGACCGACGCGGTGCTTGACGTACAGGAAGGCAGCTACACGCTCAGCTATGAGGACGCCGAGGGCGAGACCCATGAGCGGCAGGGCGGCGGCGTCGCCTACGACTTCTTCGGCAGAGAACGCCCCTTAACGGAGGAAGAGCTGCTGGAGGAGATCAACTCGCCCGAAGTGGACAAAAAGGACGACGGCTCCGTCTGGGTATATTATCAGAACCAGAGCATCGATATCACCGACAAATTCGACGGGGACGGCGTCTGCCACGTGGAGCTCAAGGACGGGGCGCACACGCTTTATATGACGGTAAAGCTTGATCCCGAAGGCGACGGCTACAGCTACTCCACCGGCAAACACAGCTTCCCCTCGGCAAAAGGGCTTGGCTGAGAACCGAATCCATCCTATAAACACGCAACGGCGTACCCCTGAAAGGTGCGCCGCCGTTTTTTTCTATTTACTAAACCGATGATCACTTCTGCCCGCCGAGCAGTTTTTCCATCCAGATCATATGATAGAACCTGCCGAACTTATACCCGCTGTTCCTGAAAGTCCCCACGGTGCGAAAGCCCATATGCGCGTGGAAATCCCGGCTGTTGAAATTCAGGTATTCGTCCTCGGTTTCCGGCACGCCGATGCAGGCGTAGAGATTCCGAAAACCCTTTTCCCCGAGCGTTTCTTCCAGCGCCGCGTAAAGCCGTCGGCCGATCCCCCGCCCCCGGGCGGTTTGCGCCAGATAGATGGTCAGCTCGCAGCAGTGCGCATAGGCGGCGCGGTCGATAAAGGGCCCGGCGTAGGCGTAGCCCAGCAAAACGCCGTCCTCCTCCGCCACAAGATAAGGATACCCCCGGGAAAGCCGCGTTTCGATCCGCCCGCGGAATTCGTCGACCGAGGGAACATCATATTCAAATGAGATCGCCGTGTCGGTGACGTAACGGGCGTAGATTTCAAGCAGTTTCGCCGCGTCCGCAGGGGTCGCGGAACGGATCGTACACATGGGACACACACCTTCTTTTTCGTTTGATCGGCAGGATAAACCGAAACGCGTTTTTCGTGCGCTGCGGCAAAACGGTAACAATGCAGCTGTTTTCTGCTTATATTTCAATCCCGGGGCCCGGTTCGGCTTCTGTCTTCTCCAGCAGATCCACCACGTGCCCCACCGCGCCGTCGTCGTTGGAGGGGACGATTTTCGCCGCCAGCGCTTTGGCTTCTTCGCAGCCGTTTTCGGGCACAAACGCCGCCGCGGCGGCCGCAAGCATCTCCAGGTCGTTATCTCCGTCCCCCACGGCGAACACGCGGTTCCGGGCGATCCCGAGCATGTCCGCCAGCTTCAGGAGTCCCGCGCCCTTGCCGCTGTCCGCCCGGAGCAGCTCCACCATCTCGCCGCCGGTGGGAATATACTTGAGGCAGCCCATATCGGCGTGATCGAAAAAGCGCTGGAGCTGCGCGCCTGTTTCCCGCCCGCAGCTCAGCATGAGCTTCACCACCGGGAACGGCGCTTCATCCAGAGACGCAACCTCTGTGTAGGCGATTTGCTGGTTATCAAGATGCCGCCGGCTGCGCCCGTCGGGGCGGAACACATAGGTTTGCCCTTCCGGCGTATAGAGCTCGAAGCCGACAGAAGGGAACCGCACGGCAGCTTCCCGCAAAACGGCGCAGCCCGCCCGGTCCGCGGCGTCGGCAAAAAACGTGCGCCCCGCGGCGTAATCATACGCCATCATGCCGTTGGCCACCAGCGCCGGCGCATTCATCAAAGAAGCGTCGAAGGCGTGGAAGCCCTGCCTTGAGCGCCCGGTGCACACGGTGAACAGGCCGCCCTGCGCGCAGAAATACCGAAGCTTTTCACGGACAAACGGCGGGATCTCTCCCCTGCTGTCCGCCAGCGTGCCGTCATAATCCGAAGCGAGCAGAAAACCCGTGAATCTTCCCATGCGATAAACTTCTCCTTGACTTTTTCAAAAAAAGATTTATACTCTTTCATAGACGGACGTTTTTCAGACAACGCGACAGATCGGAATTTGCGGGGCAAATTCCGAAATGAAATCTCACCGTATGGCGGTGAGGTGAAATCTGCCTTATGGCAGGTGAAATATTTGCCTTTCCGGCAAATGTGCAATATTCGCCGCTTTGCGTCGAATGTTTCGGAACTGCGTTGCAATCATATTCCTGCCGGAGCATTTGGGAAATACTGTTGAACAACCGGTTTTTTTCTGCGGCAGCAATACGATGCAAAAGCGTCAGCTTTTCCGAAACATTGACCGCCGGGCGGTCAACATTTCACTTTTCCGTAAAACGGAAAAATTTCACACGGCGACAGCCGTATTTCACATTGCCGTCAAACGGCAATATTTCATTATTATGAATTTGTCTCAACAAATTCATAATTTCCCCTACCGTTGCCGGTCTACGTGAAAGGAGCTCGAATTATGATCCGACAGATCCCGAACGGCGTGTATCCCACCATGATCACGCCCTACACCAAAGACAACAAAATCGACTACAACGCGGTTTTGCAGCTTCTGAACTGGTATGCCGCCCGGGGCGTGGCGGGCATTTTCGCCATCTGCCAATCCAGCGAGATCTTCTTTCTGAATTTTGAGGAGCGGCTGGATCTTCTGAAGTTCATAATGAAAAACAAGCCCGCGAGCATGACGGTGGCAGCCTCCGGCAACACAGCGGAATCGCTGCCCCAGCAGATCGAGGAAGCCAAGGCCTTCATCGACACCGGCATCGACGCCTACGTGTTCATTTCCAACCGTTTGGCGCGGCAGGACGAGGGCGACGATCTGCTGCTGAAAAACATGGAATACGCCGTAAAAAACCTGCCCGAAATCGGGCTGGGCATATATGAATGTCCCTTCCCCTATAAGCGGCTGCTTTCCCCCTATGTGCTCTCGGAGATGGCGAAAAGCGGCTCCTTCCTTTTCTTAAAAGACACCTGCTGCGAGCTGCGGCAGATCGAAAGCAAGCTGGAAGCGGTGAAGGGCAGCAACCTCAAGATCTTCAACGCCAACGCCGCAACCCTGCTGGAATCCTTAAAGCTGGGGTGCGCCGGCTATTCCGGCGTGATGGCGAATTTCCACCCGGAGCTCTACGCCGACCTGTGCAGCTGCTGGCAGACCGACCCCCGCCGTGCGGAGGCGCTGCAGGATTTCGTGGGCTTTTTCTCGGTGGCGGAATGCCAGTGCTACCCCGTGAACGCAAAATACTATCTGCAGCTGGAGGGGCTGGACCTGCTCATCGACTCCCGCGCGCGGAACAAGGCGGAATTCACTTCCAGCCGCCGGATGGAGATCGAGCAGATGCGGGCGCTGACCAAAAGCTATAAATCCATGGTACTTTGAGATTCACTGTTACAGATAACAGAAAGTGGAGATCCCATGTTGGTCTCCATTTCTTTTTATGAAATGTACAATTCATATTAATACGACTCAATTCAATCCCAAAGGATCAAATTTATCGCTCTTACCGCGATTGCATCTTTCGCATAAAGTTCTTAAATTTGAAGGCTCAGTCTTTCCTCCTTTTGAAACAGGGAAAATGTGATCAACATGAAGTTTCACTCCGTCTTGTTGAGAAGCTCCGCAGATTACGCATCGAAATCCATCTCTTTTCAAAATATCATATCTTAACGAATCACCCATATTTTCGCGTTGGTATTTAGTTGTCTTTTTGTTTTTCTCATATATTTCAACATCGTTACAGCAATTCACCAAATCATTCAAAGAAAAGGCACAAGAATCCTGATAATAGTTTCTTCCCATTGGACTAACATATGTTTTTACTACATTTATTTTTAGTGATGTTGTTGGTAAGAGCTTTTTTTTATCACAAAACGCCGCTTCTGTTTTTTCAAAAAAACCATACTTCAGATACAATTTTTGTTCTCTAACAGTAACGCTTGATACAATTGCATTAAAATCTGCATTATATGAATCATATAATTCTCTGTTCTTCAGAACCATACTTATTATTGTTTTATAGTGATCCAATTCTATGGAAATACAGTCAAAGAAAAACTCGTAAAAATTTGTTCTATCGAATTCCCTTTTTGAACTACAACAACATTTCAGATCTATATTCGGTGAAACTTCATAAAACTGATACTTAACACCTAAATTACCGACCAATCGTATTTTTTCACTGTTTTGTACAACAAACTCTCTTCGTTTTATCTTAATAACTTGGATAATTCCAAAAAAGATAACAACAATAACAGCAATAACAAAAAGCGAAATTGAAAGTATCAGAAGCATTGTAAAGTATTCTCCAGAATTATCCATTCCTGTTTTCCGTCTTCTTTGAGTTTTTATCTGAGATGAACAAACACTCGTCTGTATCCTCCAGGTGGAAAAAGACGGGGCGTTCGTTCGGCTGGCTGTTGGGGCGGTGCAGCGTCAGACGCAGCTTTCCGTCCGCATCCGAAAAGATCATACCGTGGCCGCCGTCTTTGGTAAAGAGCGGGGGCAGCTGCAGCCAGTTGCCGTCGATCTCGCCGTTGTCGGACACGGCAAGGCACTGATAATACGCGCCGTACATGCCGGTGGACCAGATCATATAGAGCCGGTCGTTTTTTCCGCGGAACAAGAACGGGCCGTCGGTAACGTAGCGGCGTTCGGGATCGGGGATCCGGCCGTAGGCGTTATGCCCGGCAAACAGCAGCCGCGGCTCCCCCACCGGCGCGGAGAGATCCTCCGAAAGCTTTACGGCGCAAACGGTGCCGTTTAAGATCTGCACGTGCTCGTGGCAGAACACCAGCCACGGATCTCCCTTTTTATCCACATAAAGCGTGCCGTCAAGGCTCCACCAGTCCTCCGGTGTGAGGGCTTTTTTTGATACGGGCAGAAATTCTCCGTCCGGGCGGTCGGCGCGCAGGACGTAGGTGCCCCGGTTGCCGTTTTCCTGCGCAAAGGTGGCGAAGAGATAATAGGCGCCGCGGTATTTGTGGACTTCCGGCGCCCAGTTGGAAGCGGCGTTCATGCCCGCTTTTTCCGAATCGAACACCTGTCTGGGTTCGGACCAGTTTTCGAGGTCGGTTCCCACGTACACGTCAAAGCCGCCGGTACGCATACCGAAATCCCTGCCCCGGGTGCCGAACATATAATAGACGCCGTTTTCATTCAGGATAAAAGGGTCGCGGATGTGGATGTCGGAATTCTTCATTTTCGTTTTTCTCCTTTTATTTCAGATACAATTCCTTCAGCCGGCCGGTCTCTGCGTCCGACAGGATCCCGGTTTTCGTGAAAAACCCGTTCACGCCGCCGAAGCGCTCACGCATCTCGTCAAAGATCCCCGTGATATACACGGGCCGCACGCCCATGAGCACGTCGGTGGCCTCCAGCATTCTGGGGTCGTCCGTCCGTTGGGTGGCCATCGCCTTCACAGCTTCGATCTCGTCCGCCGTGAACGTGCCGGTCTGCAGGTAATCGAAGATCGCCGCCTGTTCCGAAAACCCCAGCGCGCTGAGCAGCAACACGGCGGCAAGCCCTGCTCTGTCTTTGCCGGCGGAGCAGTGCCAGAGCACCGCGCCCCGCTCATTTTGCAGCAGGCAGACAAAAAAACGCCGCCAGAGCCCGATGCTGCGCTCGCTGAACACGATGCGCCGGTACATGGCGGCAAA
>CACZOP010000169.1 GCA_902782845.1 Oscillospiraceae bacterium
CGACGTTAACGGCCTTGAAGGCGACGCAAAAGACGTGATCGGCGACCACGTGCCGCTTGCCGCCTACGGGCTGCCGGGAACAAAAAAGCTTCGCAAGGGCGTGACCGACGCGATCCTGCGTTCCGACTCGAGAGCGGTGCTGATGCTGCACCACGGCGCGCTGTGCATGGGCGGAGACCTGGAGGATGCGTTCCGTGTGGCAAATACGCTGGAGCACGTTTGCAAAGAGCGGATACTGAAGCAATTCCGCACGATCACCGACAAAACCGCCGACAGCTTCGATTCCATTGCCGCTTACGTTTCGGCAAACCTTCAGAAAAGATCCTCTGACGTTCAGCTGGACGCCTACGATTCGGTAAAAGTATTCGGCGCGGTGGAAATGACCCCGTCCGACGGCGGTGAAACCGTCTGCGTGGATCTTGCTTCCGGCTTGCCGCTGGATCCATACGCGAATTGCCCCGACACGGCAAAGCTCCATACGGCGATCTACAACAAACGCAAAGACGTGAACGCCATTGTGCATTCAAAAGAACCCGCCACGCTTTCTTTAAGCAAAGCGGGCGTAACGGTGAAGCCGTTTCTCGACGACTTCGCGCAGATCGTGGGGATCACGCTTCGTACGGCGAACTATGATCCGGAGAACGCGAAACGCGGCGTAAAAAAGGTTGTGAAGAAACTCCGTGGAAGAGACGCGGTGCTGCTGGATCACAACGGCGCGCTCTGCGTGGGCGCCGACACGGAAGAAGCGGAAGCTGTGAAGCTCGTTACCGAAAAAGGCTGCAAAGCGTTTGTCGCCGCGAGCATTTTCGAGAAACAAAACGGCGCCATCAACACAGCGGAAAGCCTTTTGATGCGCGTGATCTACAAAGCAAAATACGCAAAGAAAAAATAAATCAGTAACGCTTTTATCGAAAGCAGAACAGGATGGAAAACTATGCCGAAAGCGAAATCTTCTCACAAAAACGCCTCCCGCTCCCGCCACCTGATCAAGCAGGCGTTCGGCGAGCTGCTGCACGAAAAGGATCTTGCGAAAATCACGGTCACCGATATCGTTGAACGCGCAAACATCTCCCGCGGGACCTTTTACGCGCATTATCTGGACGTATACGACCTGTATACCGCGATCCAGAACAACATTCTCGAAACCATGGAATACGGCATCGACACGCTGGGGATCGAGAATATCATCTGCGACCCCACCGAAGCGATCCGGCTCGGCATGGAGTTTTTGTCGAAAAACAAACAGTATTACAGTCTATTTGTGAATTCCTCGCATGCAGGGACCTTTTTCTCCCGCGCGTTTGACGTTTTGGCCGGAAAATGCAGCGTCTTTTTCGACAGCGTATTCGACAACAAATCCGCCGTTATGCTGGAATGCTTTATGTATTACACCCTCGGCGCCTACAGAGAGGTCCTGGAGCGGTGGTTCTCGGGAAAGATGGATTGCGAAAGCGACGAGTGCGCGCAGTATCTGACTTCGTTTTATATGCAGTCCCGCCCGCAGGAGCTTCTGGATTTCGCAAAGAAAACCAAAGAGCAAACTGAAGAAAGCGACAACAAAGCATAAACAAATCGTTCGCTTTCGTAAACGCCATTGCCGCGCCCGAAGGGCAAACCGGCAGACGTTAAGATTTATTATTCAAAGGGAAAACGAGAAGTTTTCTACCAAAAAAAACGGCAGCCGCCCCGCGATCAAACCGTGGGACGGCTGTTTTACTTTTATATGTTTTCGGTCATCATACAGCTTCAAAGCAGAGCATGAAGCTCTCGCCGTCGCCGATGGGATAGTCCCAGAGGGAGAGCCCGGCGTTCATCAGCAGCGCGCCGGAGAAAACCTCATTCGTTTTCGTAAGGCGGTACTGCTTTTCGGGATCCAGTCCCTTCAGCCGGATAAAGAGATTCCGCCGCTCCGTGTAGAGCTTGGTGGCCATTGTGAACAGCGCCTGCGTTTTTTCTTCGTTCACGAATTCCCACGCCGCCTTGTAGGGATCGTCCCACGGGCAGATCAGGCGATAGAGGTCGCCGTAGTGGATGGTATCGTAATACTTATGATAATCGGCGATCTGCGCTTTGATCTCGGCGCGGGCTTCCTCGCTGATCTTTGCGGGATCCAGCTCGTAGCCGAAGGTGCCCCACATCGCCACGTTTCGCTTGGTTTCGTAGCCTGTTCTGGGAGAAGCGGACACATGCGCGCCCTGTGTGGAGGCGGGATAGCACAGCGATGTGCCGAACTGGATATCCAAACGGGAAAGCGCGTCGGTGTTATCGGAGCACCAGATCTGCGGGGTATAGTAGAGCATACCGGGATCGAACCGTCCGCCGCCGCCGGAGCAGCCCTCCAGCAGCAGGTGCGGGTAAGCCTTCGTGATCCGATCCAGCAGTTCATAGGTGCCGAGGACATAGCGATGGTAAAACTCTTTTTGCCGTTCGGGCGGCAGCAGCGCGGAGCCGGCCTCGGAGATGTTGCGGTTGAAATCCCACTTCAAGTAGTCGATATCGTTGTGCGCCAGCACCTCGCTCATAATATTGAAAAGATAGTCCCGCACGTCGGCGCGCGTCATATCCATCACACATTGATGGCGCCCCAGCGAACGGTCGCGCCCCGGCACGTGGATACACCAATCGGGATGCGCTCGGTAGATATCGGAATCCGGCGAGATCATCTCGGGCTCATACCAGATGCCGAATTTCAGCCCCAGCGCTTTCACCCGGGAAATGAGAGCGCCGATTCCGCCCTTCAGCTTCTTCTCGTTGACCACCCAGTCGCCGAGGGAGTTGGTATCGTCGTCCCGTTTGCCGAACCAGCCGTCGTCCATCACAAACATTTCAAGACCGGTTTCCTTTGCCCATTCGGCGATGGCATAAAGCTTTTCGTCGTCGAAATCCATGCCGGTGCCTTCCCAGTTGTTCACCAGCAGCGGGCGTTTTTTGTGCGCCCACTCGCCCCGGACCAGATGCCGGTTATAAAGGCGGTGGAAGGTACGGCTCATATCGCCGAGACCGTTGGCGGAATAAACCAGAACGGCTTCCGGCGTATAAAAGGTCTCGCCTGCGCCGAGCGTCCAGCAGAAATCGTCGGGGTTGATGCCCATCATCACCCGGGAGGAATTATTGTAATCCACGTCCACGATGGCGCTGAAGTTGCCGCTGTAGACCAGATTGAAACCGAACGCTTCGCCGTATTCCTCGTTGCCGCCTTTTGAGATCAGAGCGATAAACGGGTTCTGAGAATGAGAGGAGGAACCGCGGCGGCTGTAGACGCCCTGCGTGCCGTGCGCGAGAGGACGGCGGGCAAACTCACGCTCCCGCATATGGCGGCCGTAGAGCGAGATCAGATCGTAGGCGTCGGAATTCATATCCATGCAAAAGCTCAGCACACGCTCGAGATCGAACGGCTTATCCGACGTGTTTTTCACGATCAGCCCGCGGGTCATGGCCGAAAGCTTCTCGAAAACGGTGTACACCAGCGTGACCTCGGCGCCGGTGACCTTATCCAGCGTTACGATTTCAAGCGTGGCGCAGTCGCCGTCTTCATTCGCGAAAAGCGCGGGCATACCGGGAATGCCGGGCTTGCCGGCATAGATTTTATGAGAAACGTATCGCACGTCCGTGGCGGCGTTCCCGTCGGCGTTGCGGATCTGCAGCGAGGCTTTGCGCATATCCGCGCAGCCGTTGCAACCGATTTCAAAGGGCCAGGTATCCGGTGTGAAACCGGTAAAGTATTCACTGTCCGCTTCGGGCGTCGTCGCGCTGAAAGAAGCATAGCGGCAACGGTTCGCGAACTTTGGAAGATTCACGTCGGGGATCTTCGCACCGTAATACAGATGCAGCAAAAATCCGTCTTTATCCACCTGGATCACATAAGAAGAATCCGATGTATCCAGTTTGAAGATCCGCTTATCCTCATAATAAAAGATTGCCATGGTACCCCCCCTTTTCAGTTTGCGGCGACAGCTTCGCCGGTTTCGGTCGAAACGCCTGCCTCTCTGGCTTTTTTCTTTTCAATGGTGGACGGACGCTCGTTATAAGGCAAAAGAAATTCCGAAACGTCCGTATACTTGACCCGGATATCCTTTTTCTGAAAAATCACGTTGATCACGATCAGCGCGGTGAAACAAAGCACAACGGCAATATACGCCAGCGGATTCACCGTTCCGGTGAAGATCCCCGGCAGCGCCCCGGACAACGTGCGGACCATCAGGATATAACCGGCAAACGCAACGGTCACGCAGATGATCCCGACAATGGGAAACGCAAAATTGCGCTGTCTTCCATGAGGAGAGCTGGAAAGCGTTAAGAGGAAAAATCCCACCAGCGAAATAACCAGCATTAAGACGAGCGACACGACCGCGACCGCCCAGAACACCATTCCTCTGCCGATCAGCCCGCTGCCAAACAGCTTTGTTATAAGATCTGTATCCAATCCGTTGGATACGAAAAACTGAATGATCGAAATCAGATTAACGGTGGCGGAATGCGTCCCGTAGGGCAATACGTACGTTACCGTTCCCATCGGCAAAAGTAGACAAACAATGGGAAGCAAACCGAAAACCAGCCTGACAATGGACAACGGATGCCCGATCAGCGAGAATTTCAACCGATCGAATTTAGGCTGACGCAGCGCATGATGATACTCCGCCACATCCGCTTCTTCCCGCAGCCGATCCTCGATCCCGTAATACAAAATATTCACACCGCACTGCGGACACTCCGCGCGCCAATCCCGAAGCCTCAGTTTATAATTGCATTTCGGACAATATTCCGCCAATGCCGCCATCCCCTATCTTCATTATTTATTGTATCGCAAAGGAAACGCAGTCTGTCCTGCGTTATATAAGAATCAATCTTCCAGCATATTCGCGTCGATATTGACGGAATACGGTTCCGACAGCGCCAGAATCTGCTCGGCCGTGATAAACTGTTTTTTACCGCCGCAGCTCATCACCTTGATGAGGATCTCAGCGGATTTTTCGATGGTATCCATCAGGCCGAAGGTGGTGTCGAAATCCGGGCCGGCGCAGAAGATCCCGTGGTGGGACCAGATGACCGCGTCGTACTTTTTGATTTTTTCACCGGTGGCATAGGCGATATCGCTGCTGCCGCAGACCATCCAGGGCAAAACGCCGATCCCCGCCGGAAATACGATGGGACATTCGGTGATCATTTCCCAGATGTTCCGGGTGAACGCCTTATCCTCCAGCGGCAGCAGGAAGGTCAACGCCACCGTATTCGCCGGATGCGCGTGCATGATCACGCGGTATGCTCCGTCGGTCAGCTCCTTTTTGATGGAGTGGTTCAGAAGATGCGTGGGAAGTTCGCTGGTGGGCACGCCGCCCTCGGCAAGACCCCACACGATCTCGTAGCTTTCACCTTTTTCGTCCACGCGGACGATACAGATATTATTCTCCGGCTCCCGCAGGATGTTTTTATAAAACTTCCCGCTGCCGGTCACGATAAAATACTCGCCCGCCAGATTCTCAACGGTGAGCCCGATGGACCGCCGCGCCCGCGCCGGGGAGAAAAACGGCCGCGCCGCTTCCACCTCGTCCGGCGTCATCCGGTAGCTCATGTTGCCGCCGTTGCGCTCGTTCCAGCCCTTTAACCAGGATTGGTGGCAGGTGTCGATAAACGCCTGCATGACCTTCAGATCAAATATCGTTCCCATGCTTTTTATTTCCTTTCAGCCAATACGTCTTTCTCATAAGCGCGAACTTCGTCGAACCACGCTTCCCGCAGCGGTACGTTGTGCGTTTCGCAGAAATAATCCCAGACGTCCCCCATGGGATAGGTCTTCGCTTCTTCCGCGCGCACGAACATCGCGGTAAAATCGCCCGCGTCCTGCGCGGCCTTCAGCTGATCGTGCGGCGTGAGCAACGCGGCAAGCAGCGCTTTCTGCATATTTCGCATTCCCTGCACCCATGCGGCAACACGGTTGATGCTGGCGTCGAAATAATCGAGGCCGATCAGCACCCTGGAGGGATCCGCCAGCACGATCTCTTTTGCGATCTCGCGGAGCTCGTCGTTATAAGAAGTCACGTGATCGGAATCCCAACGGACGCCGCGGGTCACGTGCAGCGCCACCTTATCCGCAAAGAGCAGCATGGAGGGGATCTTATCCGCCACGTTCTCCGTGGGATGGAAATGGCCGTTATCCAGCAGACAAAGCACGTTGTTCTTCGCCGCGTAATTCATATAGAACTCATGGGAACCGACGGTGTAGGATTCCACACCGATGCCGAAGACCTTGGATTCCACGCTGTCTACCAGATATTTTTTTTCATAGGGCACGCTGAGGATCTCGTCCAGCGCATCTTTTAAGCGGGCCCGGGGGCCGCTGCGGTCGGCGGGCGTTTCTTTATAGCCGTCGGGGATCCAGATGTTGTTGAGGCAGGTGGTCCCGAGCTGCTCGCCGATATAGGCGCCGATTTTACGCATGGCTTTGCAGTGGTCGATCCAGAATCTGCGGATCTTCTCGTCGGGGTGCGAGAGCGTTAAGCCGTCCGCCGCGAGCGGATGGGAAAAGAGCGTGGGGTTGACGTCGATACCGAGGCCGCGTGTTTTTGCGAATTCGATCCATTTGTCGAAGTGCTTCGGCTCCAACCGGTCGCGCTCTACGATCTCTCCGTCGTAAAACGCGTAGATCGCATGCAGGTTCAGACGGTGTTTGCCCGGGATCAGCGACAGCGCCCTGTCGATATCCGCCATCAGCTCTTCGGGGTTTCGCGCCTTGCCGGGATAATTGCCCGTGGTCTGGATACCGCCCGTCAGCGCGCCGGCATTCTCGAAGCCGCCCACGTCGTCGCCCTGCCAGCAGTGCATGGAGATGGAAATACCGTCCAGCGTTTTCAACGCCGCGTCGGTATCGATACCGATGTTTTTATAGATCTCTTTTGCCTGTAAATAACGCTCCTGAATCATTCTATATCCTCTTTCCCTAAGTCTGTGATGCTTTATTGATTCTTTAACGCGATCGCGCGTTTTGCTTTTTCTGCGATGTTCGCGGCGTTCAGACCGAACAGTTCAAGCAGCGTCAGCGCCGGGCCGGAACGACCGAACACGTCTTCTACGCCCACGCGCAGCACGGGAACGGGATACGCTTCCGACACCGTCTCGCAAACGGCGGAACCGAGGCCGCCGATCACGTTGTGTTCTTCGGCTGTTACGATGCAGCCCGTTTTTTTCGCTGCGTCAAGAATGATCTCTTTATCAATGGGCTTGATCGTCGCCATGTTGATGAGCGCGGCGGAGATCCCCTCCGCCTTGAGCAGCTCCACGGCCGCGATGGCGCGCTCCACCAGCAGACCGGTGGCGATAATGGTCACGTCGGTCCCTTCGTTCAGATACACGCCCTTGCCGATCTCAAATTTATAGTTTTCGTCAAACACACGCGGCACGGCAAGGCGGCCGAAGCGCATATAAACCGGCCCCTGCGTTTCGGCGGCTGCAAGCACCGCAAGGCGGGCTTCCACGTCGTCGGCGGGATTGAGAATGGTCATGCCCGGAATGGTACGCATGAGCCCGATATCCTCGCAGCACTGGTGGCTCGCGCCGTCCTCGCCCACGGAGATGCCGGCATGTGTGGCGCCGATCTTCACGTTGATGTGCGGATACGCCAGCGTGTTGCGGATCTGTTCAAAAGCCCTTCCCGCAGCGAACATGGCAAAGGAGCTGGCGAACACGGTATAGCCGGCAGTGGCAAGGCCGGCGGCAACGCCGATCATATTCGATTCCGCGATCCCGCAGTCGATAAAACGATCCGGGAACGCTTTTTTGAACATACCGGTTTTGGTCGCCGCGGCAAGGTCGGCGTCCAGTACGATCAGGTTTTCTTTTTTCTCGCCCAGTTCCACCAGCGCTTTTCCGTAGGCTTCTCTGGTTGCGGTTTTAATGATATCTGCCATCGTCGTTTCCTCCTCCTTATTCTGCGCCGAGCGCGGCGGACTGGGCGTTGAGCTCCTCCATCGCCGCAGCGTACTGCTCGGCGTTGGGCGCGGAGCCGTGCCATCCGACGGCGTCTTCCATATAAGAAACGCCCTTGCCCTTGATCGTTTTCATAATAACGGCAGTGGGCTTTTCGGTTTCGCGCTTCGCGGCTTCCACTGCCGCCTCGATCGCGTCGTAATCATGGCCGTCGATCTCAATCACGTTAAATCCGAACGCCTCGAATTTTTCGGGGATGGGATAGGGCGAATTCACTTCCTCAATGGAACCGTCGATCTGCAGGTTGTTGTTGTCAACAAACACCGTTAAGGTATTCAGATGCTTGGCGGCCGCAAACATGGAGGCTTCCCACACCTGGCCTTCGCCGAGCTCCCCGTCGCCCACGATGCAGTATACCCGGAAGGGATCTCCCTGCAGCTTGGACGCCAGCGCCATGCCAACGGCGGCGGAGATGCCCTGCCCCAGAGATCCCGTGCTCATATCCACACCGGGCACGTAGTTCATATTCGGGTGCCCCTGCAGATAGGAATCGGGCTTCCGAAGTGTTTTCAGGTCTTCTTTCGGGAAAAAACCGCGTTCGGCAAGGATCGCGTAAAGCGCGGGCGCGGCGTGCCCCTTTGAAAGCACAAAACGGTCACGGTCTTCTTTTTTCGGATCTTTGGGATCCACCCGGAGCTCCTTCACATATAAGTAGGTAAGGACCTCCGCGATCGAAAGCGAACCGCCCGGATGTCCGCTTTCTGCGTTGAACACCCCTTCGATGATTCCCTTTCTGACCTCGCATGCGGTAAGAGCCAACTTTTTTTTCTCTGTTTGATCCATAATCGGTCTCCTTTTATCTCATTTTTTCTATTTTTTCCAAAAACGCAGTAAAATACGGCGGCAGCGGCGCGGAAAACTCCATGAATTCCCCGCTGCGCGGATGCGTAAAACCTATAACAGCCGCGTGCAGGCACTGTCCGTTCAGGCCGTAGGTCTGTTTGGCGTTTCCGTATACCGCATCGCCCGCAAGCGGATGTCCCAACGCGGCGCAGTGCACCCGGATCTGGTGCGTTCTCCCGGTTTCCAGCCGGAACTTCGCGTAATCGAAACCGGAATACCGCGCAAGAACGGCGTAGTGTGTGATCGCTTCCCGGGGATTGAGCCCGTTCACCGCCTGTTTTTTGCGGTCCGTTTTGCTTCTGCCAAGCGGCAAAGCGACCGTTCCCTCCTGCTGCGGCAGATGCCCCACGGTAACTCCACGGTATTCTCTTTTGAGGGAATGCGCCTTGATCTGTTCCGCCAGCGACTGATGGGCAAGATCGTTTTTCGCCACCAGCAGCAATCCGGAGGTATCCTTGTCGATCCGGTGCACGATACCCGGGCGAACCACTCCGTTGATGGTGGAAAGGCGGCCGGAGCAATGATACAAAAGCGCGTTCACCAGCGTGCCGTCCGGATTCCCGGCCGCGGGATGCACGACCATTCCCCGGGGCTTGTTCACCACCAGCAGATCGTCGTCTTCATACACGATCTCGACCGGGATATCCTGCGGAACGGCTTCCAGCGGTTCCGGCTCCGGCAATGTTACGCATACGCTCTGGTCTTTTCGCGCCCTGGTAGCCTTATCCGCTTTTTTGCCGTCCAACGATACGCCTCCCGCTTCGATCAGCTTTTGCGCCGCGCTGCGCGACAATTCCGGCACGCAGTCCGAAATCACCTTGTCGAGCCGCGCGCCGTCCAACGCTTCGGGAACGGCAAAACGCTCCTCAGTCATCGTTCGCAGCCTGAGCGTCTACGTCCACGTCGCTCCCGGCATAAGGCTCCTCGGGCGGGAGCTTTCTTTTTTTATATTCTCCGATCATTTCCACGATCAGATAAATGATGAGCGCAAAGCAGCTGCAGGTGATCAGGCAATCGGCGAAATTGAAGATCGGGAAATCCATGAACAGGGTCTGGATATAATCGATCACATGCCCTCTCGTTACGCGGTCCAGCAGATTCCCTGCGCCGCCCGCGATGATCAGCGGCACGCAGATATCGTAGATCAACGCCTTTTTTCTGATGGCAAACAGCGCCACAACGCCGGCGCCCAGCGCGATCACGGTAATAATGGTGAGCGCCTGCGGAGCAGACTCAAACAGGCTGAACGCCGCCCCGGTATTCTCGGCGTAACGGAGCCCCAGAAAACCGGAGATCAGGGTCACCGTTTCTTTTCCCTGCAGATTCAGCTCTGCCAGCTTCTTAAAATATTGATCCAACAGTACAAGGCCAACCATGGCGCAAAGCTGCGCGAATATCCGCAGCAGTCTTTTAATCGTATCAGACAATCAGAACCCTCCTCTGTACGAAAACAAACTTCTTTTTCAAGTTCAGTCGTTCTTATCGTTTTTATTTCTTTTCTTTGTGTTTTTTCTTCGCGCGCCGCTTGTCTCGACGGGATCTCGGCGCTTCTTCGTCATAATCCAGTTCCGAAGACTCCGCGATCACCTGGGGCTGCTCCAGCGTGTCGTCGATGATCTCGCGCAGCGGCTCGCTCTTCGCGGCGAATCCGCCGTCGGCCGCATCCCCGGAAACAGCTTCCGTGAAATCCGCGAGCTCGAACGGTTCATTCTCCGGTTCCGCCGGGATCTCTTCTTCGGCGTCGCCGAAAAACGCATCGGAAAAAGCAAATCCTTCCGGTTCCGCTTCTTTTGTATCCGCGTCAGCGTCGCCGTTCACGTCGGCTTCAAAGGACGCCGCGTCGAAGGCTTCCGCGTCAAACGACGCTTCTTCAAATTCAACCCATTCTTCTTCCGGCGCGGCTGTTTGCGTATCTCCGTCCGGCGCGGCTTCCGCGTCCGCTTCGGGAGCAGAAGCGACCTTCTGCGCGTCTCCGGCGGTCTCTGCGGCGTCTGCCGGAGTCGAAACGTCGTCGTCGTTAAAATCGGGAGCGAACGCAAACGACCCGTCGTTTTCGTCGTCTGCAGCCGCATCCGCAGCTTCCTCCGGCGCCGCGTCTTTTGCATCGGCGTCATCTTCGTCTGCCCGGACAGGTTCCGCGTCTGTTTCAAACGCTTCGTCCGCGAACTGAAGATCGGCGGCGATCATCGCGTCCAGATCGTCTTCTTCCGGCTCGTCGTCAACAACCGTGAAGTTTTCAAACGCGAACGTAAAATCAAGATTGAATCCGTCGTCGGTCGCTTCCGGTTCAGCCTGCGCCTCCCCGTCGGACGCATCCTCGAAAAATGCTTCCTCAACGAAGCCGTCGTCGTCAAACTGCGCCGCATCGGACGGTTCTTCCGCCGCAACAACAGTATCCTCCGCAGGTACGACGTCTTCCGGCAAGTCGTTTTCCGGAATAACTTCTTCCGCCGCGGTTTCCTCGGCGTCTTCCGCCGGCATATCACCGACCGGGATCTCCGCTTCCGGTGCGTCTTCTTCCGGAACGTCGTCTTCAAAGACAGCGGTTTCCGCACTTCCGAGCGCACTGTCCTCCGGTTCGGTTTCCGCCTCTCCCATGTCGGTATCGGCTTCATCTTCCTCCGTGTCGAGCAGCATCGGCTGCGCGTCCCAATCCGCGTCGATCGCCGTGAAATTCAGGTTGAAGCTGCCGCCCTCATCCGTCGGGATCTCCTCCTGCGGCGCTTCGTCCGCAGCGGCTTCCGCCGGTTCTTCCGCCGCCGGTTCGATCGGAACGAATGCGTCGTCCGGCTGTTCGTCAAGATCTTCACCGTGCTTCAGATCCCGCTCGATGGCGTTGACGTCGGATTCCAGCATCGCTTCCAGCGACTCACGCTTTCTGCCGTTCTCCGTCACTGCTGCGGGCGCGGCGTCCGTTTGTTTTTCCTCCGGCTGGCCGGCGGCGATCGCGGCGATCCTGCCGCGCGCCTCGGCGATCTGATCCATACTCAGCAGCGACGCCTCCTTGAAGGATGCGTTCAGGTCGCCCAACGGGTCGCCGGATTCATCATCGATCTGCAGGATATCGAAATCCTGCTCCTCATATAGCTCGTCAAACGCTTCGTCCGGGTTTACGCGTTCGGGCAGCGTTTCTTCCCCTGCTTCCACCTGCTCTTCGACAAAACGGTCGCTGTCGAATTCCTGCAGCGCCTGCAGTTCCTCGTCCGCCTCGGCAGAACGCTCGATATGGATCTGCGGGATCTCCTCCGCCCGGACGTCCTCCGGAGCGTCGGCAGATTCGTCAAAAGCGGGACGGATCATCTCCACGTTGGCGTCGATGCCATGCGCCGCAAGGATCTCATTGGTGTCGGTACCGTCGGGCAGCGGCTTTACAATGTCGGGCATTTTTACCACGTATGCGATATCGCCGCCGTCCACCTCGCTGCGGACAAGCTTCAGCATCCGTTCGCACTCGTTCTGCGCCGCGACCACAAGGGAAGCCGCTTTGTTTCTGGATGCGCTTAAATATTCCTCCCCGGAAGCCCGGCTCTGCTCCAGCATTTCCTCCGCTCTGGCGCGGGCTCTCGAGAGCAGCTCCGAACACAGCCGTCTGGTTTCGGACAGTCTGTTTTCTATGATTTCGTCGGCGTCCGCGAGCGCTTCGTTCGCGCGCTGCTCCGTGGCGCTGTTCAACGCATCTGCGGCGCTTTGCGCGGAGGTCAGCACGGTTTCAGCCTTTGTTTTCGCCGTATTCAGGATCTCGGCCGCCTTTGTTCCTGCGGTGCTCGTTACGTTATCGGAGATCTCCTTCGCCTTGGCGTAGACCTCGTCCGCCTCGTCCATCCGGCCGTGATACATCGCGGCGGTTTTTTCCTTGATCTCCGACACGATCTGTTCCGAACGCAGACGCGCGTCTTCCAGCTTCAGGAACGAATTTTTATTGGCGGTCTCAACGATGGTCTGCGCTTCTTCCTTCGCGCCGCCCAGAAGCGCGCCGGACGTGGCCTGCGCCTCCGCCATGATTTTGGAGGAAGCGGACTTCGCGACCTCCAGCATTTCATACGCCCGCTGCTCGGCGTCGTAGATCAGCGCCTTGTTTTTCCCTTCCGCCTCGGAAACGATGGCGCCGGCCTTTTCGTTCGCCTCCGCTTCCACCGTTTCAAGATAGACCTTTGCGTCGGCCTTCGTTTTATCCACCATGGCGCGGGCGTTTTCCACGTCCTGCATGATCGCGGTCGCCTGAAGCGCCGCCTCGTTTTTCGCCTCCGACAGGATCCTCTGGGCTTCCGCCTCCGCTTCCCGGAGCTTCGCCTCGCTCTCCGCGCGCTGGGTCTCGGCCTGCGTCCGGGCGGTTTCAAGGGTCTGCTCCGCTTCGGCGTTCGCCTCTTCCAGCCGCGCGTTCGCTTTTTCCTCCGCCTTTTCCACAGCGGTCTTCAGCACCGCGTCCAAAGCGTTTTTCTTTTCGTCCAGCTCTGCCTGCGCGTTTTCCATCAACGCGTTCGCAGCCTGCTGCGCGTCGTCCAACAGCGCCGCGGATCGAACCTGTGCGTTTTCAAGGATCGAAGCCGCCTTTACGTCGCAATCCGCGATCAGATCGTTGACGGTCTTCTCCGTTTCACGGTTAATGGAAACAGCCTGCTCACGCGCCGCGTGCAGGTACCCCTCCGACAAAACCTTGGCGGAAGAAATGATACTGGTGTATTCCGCCTCGGCGGCAGTGTTGATTTTTTCGGCTTTGAATTGCGCGTCTTTGATGATCCCGCTCGCTTCCCGCTCGATCTCTCCGACTCTGCCCTCCGCGCCCTTGATGATCTCATCCGCGCGGTCGTTCGCCGCATTGATGATCATATCGGCGCTTTTCTGCGCGTTGTAGAGCACGTCGCGAAGCACGTTCTCATCCTTGCGATATTCATCCAGCTTTGCGGCAAGGATACTGAGCTTTTTGATCAGGTTCCCGTTCTCCGTAAAAATATCGCTGTAATCTTTGGTGATCTCCGCAAAAAGATGATCCACATCCTCCGCGGCATACGTTCCGTTTTCCTGCAACTGCAGGTTTATTTTTTTCAGTTGCGCCGGTGTAAGCATACGCCTCTATCCTTTCAAACTCTCAATTCGGGATTCGCATTGAAAAAATCTATCTTACACAAAAAACATACCGTTGTTCTCAAGCTCATCCAACAAATCGCCCATAACGTCCACATTGTAGGGGGTGATGATATATGTATTATTTGCGATTTTTTTCAGTTTACCGCCGTTCGCGTAGGCAACGCCGCTCAAAAAACAAAGCAGCTTGCTTGCGTGTTCCTTCGCGGTTGCTTCCAGATTCAGAACCACCGTGCGTTTTTCGAGCAGCTCGTCGGCAATGGACGCCGCCTCGTCGAAATGCTCCGGCTTTTTCAGCACGACCTGCAGCTTTGCAGTGGTGTGGATATCCACCACCTTGGTCGACTGCGTGCTGCGGGACGAAGCGCGGCCGCCGCGCACCACGTTTGCGGCCGGACGGAAATCCTCTTCCGGCTCGTAATCCTCTATTTCTTCGTCATCTTCAAAATAATCGTCGTCCAGGCTCAGCAGTTTTTTGAATTTGTCTCCGAATTTCATAGCAAAATCCTTCCTTTTTATTAAACTTTTATATTATAACCTTAATATTATAACCGTTATTACGGGCGGATGCTCTTTTTTAATACCGCCGCGGACCGAACAGTGCGCTCCCCACTCTGACCAGCGTCGCGCCTTCAAGGATCGCCGGCACGTAGTCTGAAGACATCCCGATGGATAAGGTATCCACCGTTTCTTCCCCCGACAGGCCGGCTTTCAGATCCTCATAGAGCCTGCGGGCTTTTTCAAAGTAACCGCGCACAAGCGATTCCGACTCACAGATCGGCGGAACCGCCATCACGCCGCGCACACGGATCCCCGGCAATCCGGCAATTTGGGCGCCCGCTTCGGGAAGCGCCGCGGCGTCAAACCCGGTTTTGGATGCCTCGGCCCCGATATTGACCTCCAGCAGCACGTCCATCGTTTTTTCCCGCTGCTGCATCTGCCGCGAGATCTCTGCGGCGACCGAGAGGCTGTCGACGCTCTGGATGCAGCTGACGACGTCCGCGACTTTCCGGACCTTGTTGGACTGCAGATGACCGATCAGATGTTTTTCCGTTTGCGGCGGCAGGTATTCAAGCTTCGAAAGCAATTCCTGCACCTTGTTTTCACCGATCAGGTCGATGCCGAGCGAAAGCGCGTGATTGATGAAGATCGGTTCCACGGTTTTGGTCACCGCCATAAAACGGATATCTCCCCGGGAACGTCCGCTCCGGACCGCGGCCCGCTCGATGTTTTCTTCGATTTCTTTATAATTCTCTTCAATATCCCTGAACCGCTGTTCAGGAGACGATAGCGCCGTCACTCAAATCCTTCCCCTCAACAATGATTTCGTCATACAGACGCAGATATCCGTTTTCTTCTTTATTCGCGGCAAGAACGACGCTCTCGTCGGAATAAACGACCTCGACTTTCCTGAAGCGGATGATATTTCCCAGCTGGATATAAACGCCGGTTTCGCCGTCTACCTCCCGCAGCGCGTCTTTGTTTACCGCAAAGCCCGTGTATTCCTCCGTGCGGATCTTAACGTCTTCCACACGCAGCTGCGCCACATCCCGGTTCATCAGGTTCGAGGACAGGATCACAGCCAGATCGTCGCCCGTGCCGCCGTTGACGGCGCGCACCTTCATTTCGATTTCTTCGCCTGTATATTCCGCAAAGTTGACCTTGACCGTATCGCCCACCTCGAGGGCGGCCGCTTCCTCCGCCGGAAGCCGGCACACAAGATACCAGCTGAACTGCGTGATCAGCTTTCCGATGCCCGCGTGAACGGCGGCAGGCTTTGCGTTGATAAGCTGTGAGACGCCTTCGGGGGTGATATCCATTACGCCGTCGTATCCGCCGACCGCCTCGTAACCGTCGGTTTCGTTCATGTAAACGCCCGCCGCTTCCGCCTTGATCTCCATACACTGATCCAGACCTGAAGAAAGACCCGACATCTGCGCGTTGAGCTGCGCCATTTCTTTTTCGAGATCCACGGGCTTCCCCACGGCGATCTGTTTTTTCGTCACGTCGGTGCCAAGCGCCCTGGACGCTTCCGACAGCGCTTTCAGCTCGTTCCGATCCATGATCTCTTCCATGCGGAACAGCTGCCGGAGAATGTTCTGATTATAAAGCTCCATCCCCACCGAAACGGCGTCCGCCTCAAACGAGGAAAGATCGGTATAGTATTGCAGCTCCTCGGCAAGCGCGGCATACCGGATGGAATTCTGCGCCGCTGTCTGCGAGCCGTAGGCCTTTGCCACCACGTCGCCCACCGCGACCTTGCTGCCGTTATCCACCTGCGGGACCACCGTACCGTCGCCGGCATAGGGAAGAACGGTTTCCGCCCGCAGCACGTATCCCTCCGTGGAGATATTCTTGGAGATCGTCCGCATGAGCGCCGTTTCCGTCGGGAGCTTTTTCTGGTGGGAATTTGCGCGGGCGATCTGATACATACAGAACACCACCGCAAAAACCGCAAGCACGACGAGAAGTATCACAACCAGGCCGGGCGAGCGGAGATCGAAGTCGATCTTCGTGCTGACGCCGCCGTTGGCTTTCGCATTGATTTTTTCCCCTTCTTTTATGTTTCTTATCTTGCTCACGGTTTCCCCTCCTTTTTTATTTTTTTGATTGTATGTTCAAGGCGTCAAAAAAGCCGTCGATCACCGTTCGCGCCGCATCGAGCAGCTGAAGCTCCGTCATGGCGTCCCGACAAATCCAATGGATCTCCGGATTCCGGCGGAACCACGTCAGCTGCCGTTTCGCGTAACGTCTGGTGGCGCGCACCAGCCGTTCTTTCGCTTCCTCGAAAGTGATTTCTCCCCGCAGATACGGGGCAAGCTCTTTATATCCGATGGCCTGCGCAGCCGTCGGGCCGTGCCGTTCCGACAAATAACGCCGTGTTTCCTCCAGCAAACCCGCATCCAGCATCGCATCGACCCGCCGCTCGATCCTGCGGTACAGATTTTCCCGGTTTTCAAAGCCGAGCCCGATCCATACCGGCAGAAAATCCGATTCCTGCGACAGCGCGCGTTTTCTGCGTTCCGACGGCAGCTCGCCCGTCGCATACCAGATCTCCAGTGCGCGGAGCACCCGGACTTCGTTCTGCGGGCAGATCCGTTCGGCGTCCGCCGGGTCGATTTCCTTTAGCTGCGCGTATAATGCGTCGACGCCCTCTTCTTCCAGCCTGCGCCGCAGCGTCTGCCGCAGCTGCGTATGATCCGGCTCCGGTTCGAACTGCATGTTGCCGATCAGCGCGTCGGTATAGAGTCCCGTTCCGCCGCAAACGATCACCGTTTTTCCACGGGAACGAATCTCCTCCGCGGCAGCTTTCGCGTCTTTTACGAACGACGCCACACTGTAGGTTTCCGTTACAGGCAGGAAATCCATCAGGTGATGCGCGATCCCCTGCCGTTCTTCGGCTGTGGGCTTCGCAGTGGCGATATCCATACCGCGGTAGATCTGCATGGAATCCGCGGAAATGATCTCCGCATCATACCGCTTTGCCAGCGCCACGCTCAGCGCCGTTTTTCCGGACGCCGTGGGACCGACCACAACGATCACGGGCAGCTTTTCCATTTGCGGCTCCTTTCAGGTCACTCTGCCGAACTGCTTCTCGATCTCATATTTAGACAGCTCATAGAGCACCGGCCTGCCGTGGGGGCAATACCGTATCTCCGGGTCCGCCATAAGCTGCTCCGCAAAGCGCTGCATCTGCGCCGGCGCCAGCTTGTCGCCCGCTTTTACCGCGGCGCGGCAGGCGGCCGAATGATAGATCCACGAAAGTTTTTCGGGCTCCGGCGTCAGGTTGCCTTCCGCAAGCTTCCCGGCGATTTCCGTCAGGGCGGAGCGGACGTCCTCCATCGTAAGGATCAGGGGGCAGGCGCGCACAAGCACCGTGCCGCCGCCGAAGTCCTCCGCCTCAAATCCCGCTTCGGTGAGCACCGGGAGATTCTCGATGACGGCGGCGTATTCCTTTCCCGAGAGCGGGACCGCCACCGGTGAAAGGAGCATCTGCGACACGATCCCTGCGTTTTTTGCCTCGGAAACAAGCTGATTGAATAAAATCCGTTCGTGCGCGGCGTGCTTGTCGATCATCAGCATCTTGCTGCCGCACTCGGCGATGATATAGGTTTCAAATATTTCACCGATCACCCGCACCTCCGGCGGGGCGTCTTTTTCTTCCACCACCGCAGCAACGGTCGCCTGGGATTCGGCTGCGCCGTCGTCCGGCTGTTTCTGCGGCTCCCGCTTCCAAGCAAGCGAATAGCCTTCGCTGCGGCGGTTGGAAGCGTCGATGGCGTTTTCGCCCTGCTGAAGGAAATTGCCGTCACGGAAGATCACGGTTTCGGCATAGGGCTTCGGTTCCGGCGCGGAATAAACAACGTCGATCCTGCGGTCCGGCGCGGCATCCGCCCGGTATCCACGCTTCTCCGGAGCGGGCTTGTCGTCAACATACTGCCTGTCCGGCGATTCGTTCACCGGAGCCTTTTCCGGCCGCGCCTGCTTTTGCGGGAATCCCGCAGTCTTGTCTTCCGGCGCGGCCGGGGCAAAGGGCTGCACGAATTTGAGCTGAGAAATCTCCGGCGCCGCCTTCTGCAGCAGGTCTTTTTCTTTGAGCTTCACGCTGGGGCGCTCCACGTCCCCCTTTGCGAGGGCGCTGCGCGCGGCGTAGTAGATCGTTTCGAAAAGCTTGCCGTCTTCCGAAAAACGGATCTCGGTTTTTGTGGGATGCACGTTCACGTCGGTTTTCGACGCGTCGAGCTTCAGATTCAGGAAGCACATGGGGAATTTGCCCACCATGATGCTGTTTTTATAAGCGTTATCCAGCGCCGGCGCGGCAACGGGCAGCCGGACGCTGCGGCCGTTGACGAAGAAATACTGCATATTCCGGTTGGCGCGGTTATTGAGCGGCTTTGAAATAAAGCCCGATACGTCGATATCGTTATAGGAATAATTGCAGGGAATCAGCCCTCCGGCGATCTCTTTGCCGAAAATCGCAAAGATCGTTTCATACAGGTCGCCGGAGCCCGGCGTACGCAACACGGTTTTTTCGTCCCGGATCATGGTAAACCGGATCTCCGGATGCGAGAGCGCCGTTTTCGTAACGACGTCCGCCACGTAGTTCCCCTCGGTTACGTCTTTTTTCAGGAATTTGAGCCTCGCCGGCGTGTTGAAGAAAATATCCCGCACAACGACCGTGGTGCCTGTGGGGCAGCCCGCTTCGTCAAGGCTTTGTTCAACTCCGCCCTCGATCAGGTAGGAGGTGCCCTCCGCTTCGTCGGCGGTTTTGGTAAGCACCGTCATCCGGGAAACCGCCGCGATGGACGGCAGCGCTTCGCCCCGGAAGCCGAGTGTAAAAATACAATCAAGGTCCGCGGCCTCGGAGATCTTGCTGGTAGCGTGGCTGACGAACGCGGTACGCACGTCCTCTCTGGCGATCCCGCAGCCGTTATCTGCAACGCGGATATACTTTACGCCGCCGTTTTTGATTTCAACGGTAACGGTATCCGCCCCGGCGTCTATGGAGTTTTCGATCAGCTCCTTCACCACCGAGAGCGGTCGTTCCACCACTTCGCCGGCGGCGATAAGCTCTGCCACGGATTTGGGCAGCACATTGATTCTTGGCATAAATCACACCGTTTTGTTCTTCAGTTCATATAGCTTCGTCAGCGCCTCGATGGGAGTGAGGGTGTTGACGTCCAGATTTTTCAGCTCTTCGATCACAGCGTTGTTCATATCGGCAAACATTCCCATTTGCAGAGCATCTTCCTCACGCTGCGGTTTCGGTTCGTTTTTTTCGCCGTTCACAGCTTCCATTCCCTGCCGCGCGGCGTCTTCCGATTCGAGCGATTGCAGGATCACCCGCGCGCGCTTGACAACGCTTTGGGGAACGCCCGCGAGCTTAGCAACCTCGATGCCGTAGCTGCCGTCGGCGCAGCCGGGCACGATCCGGCGCAAAAAGGTGATGTCGTCTCCGCGTTTTTTTACGGTGGTGTTGTAGTTCTTCACACCCTGCATGGAGTCTTCAATGGCGGTCAGCTCGTGGTAATGCGTGGCGAACAGCGTCTTTGCGCCGAGCTTTTTCTTATCGGTCACGTATTCCAGCACCGCGCGGGCTATGCTCATGCCGTCAAAGGTAGACGTCCCGCGGCCGATCTCATCGAGAATAATCAGGCTGTTTGAAGTGGCGGAGGATAAAATCGACGCCACCTCGCTCATTTCGGTCATAAAGGTGGATTGCCCGGCCGCAAGATCGTCGGAAGCGCCCACACGGGTGAAGATGCTGTCCACAATGCCGATGGAAGCGCTCCTTGCCGGAACAAAGCTGCCGATCTGCGCCATCAGAACGATCACTGCGACCTGCCGCATGTAGGTGGATTTGCCAGCCATGTTCGGGCCGGTGATGATCAGCGTCCGGTTCTCGTTTTTATCCAGCAGCGCGTCGTTCGGCACAAAGGGCGCGCCGTCGAGGAACTTCTCCACAACGGGATGCCTGCCGTCTTTGATGTCGATCACGCCGGAAAGATCCACATGCGGGCGAACGTAGCCGTTCTGCTCCGCCACCGTCGCCAGCGACAACAGCGCATCGAGATTCGCGGCGGCGTTGGCCGTGGCGCGGATCCGCAGCTGCTGATCCGCCACCTGCGTGCGGATGGACGTAAACAGCTCGTATTCCAGCTTTGTGATCCGTTCCTGCGCGCCGAGCACCTTGGATTCCAGCTCCTTGAGCTCGGGGGTGATATATCTTTCGCAGTTGGTAAGCGTTTGTTTTCTGATGTAATGGTCCGGCACCAGCGCCCGGAAGGAATTGAGCACCTCGATGTAGTAGCCGAACACCCGGTTATAGCCGACTTTCAGCTTTTTGATCCCGGTTTTCTCCTGTTCCTCCGCTTCGATCTTCGCGAGGAAGTCCCTGCCGCCGTCAACGATCTCCCGCAGCGTGTCCAGCTCCGCGTTATAGCCCGGGCGGATCATGCCGCCGTCGCGTACCGAAAAAGGCGGTTCTTCGATAATGGATTTTTCGATCAGCGCGCAGACGTCTTCGAGGCAGTCGATGCCGTCGCGGATCTCCCCCAGCATGGAGGATCTCACATCGGAGAGCGTTCGTTTGATCTGGGGGAAGGCGGCAAGGGTCTGCGAAAGCGCCCGCAGCTCCTTTGCGTTCGCGCTGCCGTATACGATCCGGGTGGAGATCCGTTCCAGATCGTTGACGCCCGAAAGCAGCTCGGAAAGCTCGCTCCGCAGAATACTGGCGGAAAACAGCTCCTCCACCGCGTTCTGCCTGTGTACGATCCCCGAAACGCTTAAAAGCGGCTGCTCCACCCACGCGCGCAGACGGCGCTTGCCCATGGCGGTTTTGGTTTTATCCAGCACCCAGAGCAGGGAACCTTTTTTTTCCCGGCGACGCAGCGTTCTGGTCAGTTCCAGATTCATCCGCGCCGCGGCGTTCAGGGCAAGATACTTTTCTTCGTCGTACACCTGGACGTCGGTAATATTTTCAAGCGTGTTTTTTTGCGTGTCGTATAAGTAATCAAGCAGACAGCCGAGCGCCGAAACCGCGGCAGGCATTTCACCCATACCGAGCTCGGCCGGCGTTTTAGAGAATTTGCGTTCCACAACGGCGCAGTTCATATCGTAGTCGAACGCTTCGTTCGCTTTGGCTGCCGCCATGATATTCCGGAGCCTGTGGATATAGGTGCGAATCTGCTTATTCTCCGCCGCAGTGGAATCGGTGATGATCTCCGACGGCGAAAACCGCACCAGTTCGTTCACCGTACGTTCGCCGGGGTCGCCCGCGGTGATTTCGCTCACCTGCATCTCGCCGGTGGAAATGTCGCAGAAGCTGAGCCCCACGTGGCCGTTTTCGGCGAAATGAATACAGGCGATATAGTTGTTTCTGGTTTCGTCCAGCATCAGGCTCTCGGTCACCGTGCCGGGCGTTACGATGCGGATCACGTCGCGGCGCACGAGCCCTTTGGCTGTGGCGGGATCTTCCAGCTGCTCGCAGACAGCGATTTTATAACCCTTCGCCACCAGACGCGCAATGTAGTTTTCCGCCGCGTGATAGGGCACGCCGCACATAGGCGCGCGCTCTTCCATGCCGCACTCCTTGCCGGTGAGCACCAGCTCCAGCTCCCGGGACACGGTCTTCGCGTCCTCAAAGAACATCTCGTAAAAATCGCCCAGCCGGTAAAAGAGGATCGCGTCTTTATACTGTTCTTTTACCTTTAAATATTGCTGCATCATCGGCGTGAATTCTGCCATGCCGAAACCCTCTCTGTTCTCTGTCTCCCGTTTGCCGCGGCTGTTCCGCGGCTTTCTTGCGCCTCGGATCAGCCGCAGCCGCCGCAGGTGCTGCAGCTGCCCGTGCAGCCGCCGTCCGCGGGCTGGGGCTCGCAGGTCTCGGGATCCTCTCCGTTGACGCAAAGCGACAGAAGCTGAATGAGATAGTTCATCATATCGTCCACAGCCTGCTTTTTCTCTTCAAAGGCCCGCATGTTTTCGTTGAGCATGATCTGCCCGTAGACATCCCTGAAATCGGCGTCCCACTGTTCCAGCTTATCCTGATCGGGAGCATCTTTTTCGGATTCGTTCTGATAAGACATCTGTAAGAGGTTCAGCTTCCCGATCAGGCCGTTAAGCTCGATATCGGCGTCGTTGACTTTTTTCGCTTCCATATAGGCAAGATAGCGTTCGTCGGCCTGAATCGCCTTGCCGAGTGCTCTTGCCATTGCCGTTACGTCCATATTGTAATTCTCCTGTTGTTTTTGTTTTATTATCGCGCCGGATGCCGAATTCCGTTTCGCTTTATACCCGTGCGCCGGTCAGGATCCAGTTTTTGGCCTCCGTCACACGGACAAGCACCCGGCTGCCGATCAGCCCCGGCTCTCCGGGGAAATCAATGTTGATATTGCCGTCGGTCCTGCCGGTGACCATGCCGTTCGCTTCCTTTGTTTCACTTTCCACCAGAACCTCATAGGTTTTCCCGAGCATGGAGGCGCTGCGCGCGGCAGCGATCTCCTCCTGTGCCTTTAAGAGCGACGAAAACCATCGGGATTTTTCGGCGTAGGGCACCGGATCTTCCATATGCTCGGCTTTGGTGCCGCGGCGCGGTGAGAAAATAAAGGTGAACAACGACGTGTATTTTACCGTCTGAACCAGAGAAAGCGTTTCGAGGAATTCCTCGTAGGTCTCCCCCGGGAAGCCCACGATGATGTCGCTGGTGACCGAAAGATCGGGCATCACCTGCCGCGCGTAGTCGATGAGCTCCAGATAAGACTCTCTTGTATAGCCTCTGTTCATTGCCCGCAGGACCCGGTTGCTGCCGGACTGCACCGGAAGATGCAGATGCCGCGCTGCCTTTTCGCAGCCCGCCATGGTATCCAGCAGTTTTTTGGAGCAATCCTTGGGGTGGGAGGTCATGAACCGGATTTTGAAATCCCCGGGCAGATCGTTGATCCGCCGCAAAAGCTCCGGGAAATCCACGCCGTCGGCGCTGCCTTTTCCGTAGGAATTCACGTTCTGTCCCAGCAGCGTGATCTCCTTCGCGCCGCCGGCAATGATCTCTTCGGCTTCGGCAAGCACAGCGTCGGCGCTGCGGCTGCGTTCTCTTCCGCGCACATAGGGCACTACGCAATAGGTGCAGAAATTATTGCAGCCGTACATGATGGGCAGCCACGCTTTGAACGCGGAATCCCGGTATACGGGCAACCCCTCCGGCAGCGCGCCGTTATCTTCACTCAGATCGAACACACGCTTACTCCGGGTGAGCGCCGCGTAAATGAGCTCCGGAAATCTTTGGATCGCAAAAGTGCCGAACACGAGATTGACGTAGGGATAGCTTTTGCGGATGCGCTCGCTCACGTGGGGCTGCTGCATCATGCAGCCGCAAAGCGCGATGATCATGTGCCTGCGCTCCGCTTTGATGGGCTTGAGCGCGCCCACGTTGCCGAACACTCTGGCTTCGGCGTGCTCCCGCACCGCGCAGGTGTTGAACAGCACCAGATCCGCTTCCTCCCGCCGGTTTGTGAACACGTACCCCATCTGTGCCAGCATACCCTTCATGCGTTCGGAATCAGCCACGTTCCCCTGGCAGCCGTAAGTATGCACGAACGCTTTCGGCGCGTTTTCGGGGAATCGCAGAGAAAGCACGGTCCGCGCCAGTTCGGTGTATTCCGCCTGCCGTTCCGCCTGCAAAAGAGAAACAGGCGACGTCGCTTTTTTCGGTTCTGCCAAGGCCGTCCTCCAAAAAAAATTTATAGACACTTTATTATATAAAATATAAAAAGAAAAGTAAAGGGATTTTTTAAATTCTTTTGTCTTTTCCTGCAAAATCTTTGAACATTTTTTCAGCGGATACTGTGCGTTTTCACGAAACGGGACGCGGGCAGCGTCAGGGGCACTATCCGACAGGAACGCCCCTCCCCGTGTTTTGGAATCGGAATAAAAATTACATTTTCAAGGCCAATAATGACAATAATTCCCCTTGACAGAGAAGCATGTTATGATTAATATAGTTTATTATGAGGATGAATTGCATTTTTGAATCTTTCGGGAGGAAAGCGTTTTCCGCAACGCGCACGGCGGTATGAATTTCAGCGTTATCTACAATCCGATCTCCACAAAGTTTTCACAGACGGCTCTGGATCACCTGATCCGGTCCTTTTCCGAAAAAGGGCTGACGCTCCGGACAGTGGCGAAAAGCGAATACGCGGGACACGCGATAGAACTCATCAAAACGCTGGACCCCATCTCCGATTATCTGATCACTCTGGGCGGCGACGGCACGGTGAACGAAGCGGTACGCGCCTTCCATCAGATCGACCAGCACAGCGTTTACGGGCACATCTCCACCGGCACCACCAACGACATGGCGAACAATTTCAATCTGGACCGGAAAGATCCCATCAAAGCAATCGACAAACTGGTGTCCCACGGAGAAGAAACCCGGATGGATTCCATATTGGTAAACGGCGAGTCCGTTTGCTACGTTTCCGCCTTCGGCTATGTGGCGCCGATCCCCTTTTTGGTTGAAACCGAAATGAAAAAGCGGCTGGGGCATGCGGCCTACGTGGTTTCCGCCCTGCCGATCTTAGCGCGGCGGCCCGAGAAGCTCACCTTCAACTATACTGCCAACGGAGAAACCAGGGAGATCACCGCCTGCCTTGCGCTCATTACCACCTCCAAGGGCATGGGCGGCATCAACCTTTATACGGATTCCGATCAGAACGACGGAAAATTTGAGGTTTTCTTCCTGCACATGCTCAGTCCCCGCCTTGTGGCGGAAATCTTCCCCCACTACCTTACCGACACCATCGACATAAAAAAGTATTCGAAATACAGCACCTGCTTTTCCACCGACCGGCTGACGATCCGATTCCCGGGAAAGCTGCCGAAATACGCGGTGGATAACGACGGCAACAGGGCGACCTTTGATCTCACCCCCGAAAACAACGTGTTGGAATACGAAATGGGCCGTAAGATCCGGATCCTGATGCCGAAAAAATAAGCGTTTCCATGCCACAAGAAAGCGGTTTCACCGCATCGCGGCTGGCGCTTTCGTATTCGCCATTGCCGTGCCCGAAGGGCAGATCGGCAGGCGTTACAATCTTTTTTGTTTAACAGGAACAGCAAACCTGCCTCTGTCTTGCGGAGAAGTTTCCTGTCAAACAAGAAAGCGGTTTCGCCGCATCGCGGCTGGCGCTTTCGTATTCGCCATTGCCGTGCCCGAAGGGCAGATCGGCAGGCGTTACAATCTTTTTTTGTTTAAC
>CACZOP010000170.1 GCA_902782845.1 Oscillospiraceae bacterium
ATACAACAAAACCCACCGGATCAAGCGAATTCGGTGGGTTTTTGTTTTTCTGCGATTCTTATCCTGTTTCAGGAACGCGGAGAACGTTTACGCGGGATGCAGCCGATTGCAAAGAAACGGTTCTGTTCCGCCCGACTGCGTTACGCAATGCTGCGTTCTTCTGTTTCCGGCGCGGGCTTTTTCTTTTTTATCAGCAGGAAAACCGCAACGCCGATCACTGCCGCCACGGCAATCAGCAGGATCGAGAACACCGGCCGGAACACAAACCAGGCGATCGCGATCACGATAAACGAATGGATCAGCCCGACCGCAGCGGCTGCCAGAGACAGAACAAAGCCCACAAGACCGCCCAGCAGGGGCACAAAGGACGCAAGGCGGGAGATGGGCCCTACAAGGCTGACGTAACCCAGCATAACGGCGATCGAACCGATCAATCGCAGCGCCCACTTCAGCGCGTTGTTCTCGTCCGTCATTTTATTCACGACCTGACTGCCGTTCAGGTTGCCCTCGTCTACTCTGTTGATCGCGATCCCGTTCGCGCTGATATAATCGACAAAACTGTTATTGTCCTGAACCGCCAGAACCGTGGCGGTGGAAAAAGTATTGTATTCGTAACGGATCCTGATATCCCCGACGTTCGGGTTGTTCATATCTTTTGCGTTGGTGATATAATTATCGCTCACCTGATAGCCCTGCGGCAGCGCGGCGGAAGACGAGATCGTGAAGGTTTCGTTTGTTTCAAGGTTTTCGAGCTGTTCGCCGCTCAGAGTGAACGCGCCGATCTCCGCCTTACTGATGCAGAAGCTCTTGTTTTCATACGCCTTGGCGTCCGGATTTTTATGTCCCGTTTCGTGGAAACCGGAAGAATCGATCAGGTCTTCCGACCACTCTTTTTTGTAGGAATAGGAGTCGTCGTCTTCACTTTCGCGCCACTGACAGACCTCGACGATCCTGTATAATTTCGCCGTCTTCGTTCCAACGGAAAACTCCGGATCCTCCACGGTTTCATCCGGGATGATAAAATCACCGTTCAGACAAACCAGCTTCCCGTTGTTTGCGGGATCCGCCGTTTCGGAACTGACGTCGATCACCGTTTCGGATACGTCTTTTACCGCTTTCATGTTCTCGACGTAATCATGCTCGTTCATCCAAAGGATAACGGTGCCGATGATCAGCAATCCGATCCCCGCGATAACGCCGGACAAAGGATTTTTCTTGCCGCTGTTTTTTGCCATAACCGTTTTTGTATGGTCGTTTGCCGCCATACGCTCCTTTCATTAATTTTCCATAATTATAATACAAGGATACTGCATTCGTCAATCATTGTTTTATTATTCACGCACACGGAAATCCGGCTTGATTTTTTATCAGCGGCGCGGTAAAATTAAAACAAAAGCACCGGAAACAGCTATGGATCAGAACAGATGAAAGGAAGGATCCGTTATGGAAATCACCGTAAACACGAACGCCGGGAACTGCAGAAACGATATTCAGTCCGCCATCGACGCCGCAGCCCGCGCCGGAGGCGGCGAAGTGTTCCTGCCCGGCGGTAAAACCTACGTCACGTCGTCGCTGGTGCTCCGCAGCGGCGTGACGCTCCGCCTCGGCGACAACGCCGTTCTGCAGCAGACGGCCGACGAGAACGCCTACGTGAAGCCCGCCTCCACTGCGCCCGATTGCTTCGATTACGTGCCGTATGTGCCGAAAAAGGGGCACAATTTCTCGCCGGACATCAAATGGAGCCACAACTGGTATCATAATTACCCGTTTCTCTACGCGCCCGCCGGCAGCCGCGATTTCGCCGTCCGGGGCAGGGGCGTGATCCGGATGATGGACTGCGACAACGGGGACGACTGTATGAAGCTCTGCCCCATCGGCTTTTACCGCTGCCGGAATTTTGTGATCGAGGGCGTGCACATCACGAATTACCACGGCTACGCCGTGATGCCCTTCACCTGCGACGGCGGCCTTTTCAAGGATATGATCATCGACGAATGGTCCTACGGCAACGGCGACGGCGTCTGTCTGATGAACAGCCGGAACATCCGCGTCACCGGCTGCAGAATGCACACCGGGGACGACAGCGTGTATATTTTTTCTTCCTACCGGGATCCCCGCCGGAGCGAATGGTGGAATTCCGACGATCCGCAGGCCAGCGAAAACATCGAGATCGATCACAACGATCTGCGCTCCAACCACTGCAAGGCCTTCGGCATGATCCTCTGGGGCATCGACTGCCCGGATCAGGAAAAGATCGAGGTGCGGAACATCTACGTCCACGACAACCACTTCGTGACGCTGGGCAACTGGAACTGGGATCCCTACACCGTCCGGCAGGGGCATCCGCCGGTAACGGACGTGCGGTTTGAAAACAACGTGATCGACGCCGTGGAGTACAATTTCTTCGAAACGCACGTATCGGGTCTCAGCGGCTACCCGTCGATGACGACGCTGAAAAACCCGGAATTCCGCGACGGCAGGAGCTTTTGGATCACCAAAGGCGACGTTGCTTTCATCCGGGACGCAGACAAACCCTGCTGCGTCCTGAACGCCGGCAAGAGCAGATCCGCCGTGTGGCAGGGGATCTGGGTGGAAGCGGGGCGCCCGGTTGAATTCTGGGCGCGTGCCACCGCTGCCGAAGGCGCGCGGCTCTTCGTGCGGGACGAAAACGACGGCGTGATCGCGCAGAAGGATCTGATCCCGGGCGAAGCGCAGGCGAACCATATCGGCTTTACGGTACCGGCAGACGGCAATTACCGTATCGGCGTCGAAACGGACGACAGCGGCCGGGGCAAAGCGAAGATCTACCACACCGTGCTTGGGAACCTGAGCAGGAAATACCCCTTCGACCACATCATTTACGACCCCCGGGAGCCCCACAAAATGCTCTTTGCCGCCAAAGGGATCACCACGGAAGACGTGTGATTTCACAATGGCTCCTCTGCCCGCCTTTCCGCCGCCTGCAACAGCGCAGGCGGTTTTTTGTTTATCTGGAACAAAGCGATTATCTCTGTCCTGCAGTGAAGTTTCCTGTTAAACAAGAAAGCGACTGCGCCGCTGCGCAGAGCGCTTTCGTATTCGCCATTGCCGTGCCCGAAGGGCAAATCGGC
>CACZOP010000171.1 GCA_902782845.1 Oscillospiraceae bacterium
CAGAAGACACGAACAGCAGCGTGGGCTACACCGCCGTCGCAAACTATAAATGCACCGTCAACGGCTGCAATGAGACTCGCACCGTAAACGCTGCGATCTCCCCCGATTCCTTTCCCGCGAAAAAGTGTGTTGACGCGCAGAGCGTGACCCTGACCGCGGAAGTGATCGCCACACAGAGCCTTGACGGCGCGCGCCACTCCGGCGATAAAGAGACTTCCGTGCCCGCCTACGGCGGCCACGATATGGGCGTGTGGACCGAAACTACCGCTCCCACCTGCACTGCGCCCGGCGAGGAGAAAAGAGACTGTTCGCGCTGCGATTATTATGAGACCCGCGAAGTAAAGGCCAACGGCCACGATATGGGCGAGTGGACCGAAACCACAGCTCCCTCCTGCACTGAGGCGGGCGAACAGCGCCGCGACTGCAAACACTGCGATTATTACGAAACCGAAGTTTTAAGCGCGCTTGGCCACAGTTGGGGGAGATGGACTGTCGTTACCGCAGCCACCGAAACCGAAGCGGGACTGAAACGCCGCGTCTGCACGCGCTGCAGCGCAACCGAAGAACTTCAGATCCCCCCGAAAGGCGCAGACACTCAATCCTGCTGCCTGCTCAACTGTTCTCTGCTTAAACAGCTCATTCTGTTCTTCCGCCAGCTCATCAAATCGTTCACGGATATGACGAACAGCATCTGCTGAAAAACACTGAAAAAGAGTGAGGTTTGTTCCGCATGATATTCTTTGAAAAAATCACCGCGTTCTTCATGACTGTCATCCTGTTTTTCTCTACCCTGTTCTCCGGCGGGATGAAAAACACTGCCGATCCCACGCTGCATCCGGATCCGGCTGTGCCGGGCGTCGCCGAAGACCTGTACGGGCTTCCGGATTTTACCGCCGGCGAGGCAGTCGGTATCTTCTGCGGCTCCGGTTCGACCGAGGTCCTGCGCTATGAGAAAACTACTGCGGATGATTTCAACGCATACCGCGACACGCTTTGCGGCAGCGGCTTTGCAATCTACGACGAACACAAGATCGAAAATAATCTGTTCGCAACGCTGGTCAGCGACGCGCTGACGGTCAATCTTTCCCGATTCTCCGGCACGGGAACCATGCGAATCGTTGCAGAAGAACGCGGCCCGCTGTGCCCGCTGACGGATACCTGCGAGCGCATTTGCGATCCGCTGCTCACCGGCATGAAGGGCGAAACCGTGGTGGCGGCGGAAGGCATGGGGTATATCATCCGTCTGGCGGACGGCAGCTTCTGCATCATCGACGGCGGCATGGGCGATCCCGACCATGTGGACAGCGATAAGCTGATGGGCATCCTGAACGCCCAGAAGCCGGAGGGAACGGATAAACCCGTGGTCGCGGCGTGGATCTTTTCCCATTTGCACGGCGACCACGTGGGCGTGTTCAATTGCTTCTCGCTGGACCATCACGACGACGTGATCATCGAAAAACTGTACTACAACTTTCCGCGGGAAGATGAGATCGCCGCGTCGGATGCGGCCTTTATGCTGGACGAAACGATCTACCGCTGGACGCAGTTCAAAAAGAATCTGGCGGATTTCTACGCCGACGTGCCTGTCGTAAAGCTCCATACCGGCAACCGTTTTCAGGTGCGCGGCGCCGAATTTGAAGTGCTGTTCACACCGGACGATCTGTATCCCGCTTCGATCCTGAACGGGACCGGCATGAACGAAAGCTCGCTGCTGCTGAAAATGACGCTGGAGGGCCAGACTTATCTCTGGACGGGCGACTTTGCCTTTATCGCCACCGACCTCGTGCTGATGGAATACAAAGATACGCTCGCGTGTGATTTTCTGCAGATGGCGCACCACGGCATAAACGGTACGAAGGAGCTCTATGCGCGCGTCAACCCGACCTATGCGCTGCTGCCGGTGTGGAACGGCGGGCTTTCCGAAATGCTCAAAAAGGAGCAGAACCGGCTGCTGGTGATCAGCCCCAAGCTCCGGCAAATGATCGTCACCGGCTGCGGTACGTGGACGATCCGTCTGCCGTATCACCCGGCCTTCGGCGCCTTCAGGCGGATCCCGACGGATCAAACCGTTTATCCGTCGTATCCCGCTTTGCTCGGCGAACGGTAAACCGGTTCGCTGTCCGGCAAGCGGTCAGATGCGTATCTTCTTCCGAACGAGCGGGGATCCTGCCGTTTGCTGCGCTGCCGCTTATCAACGCCGCGCGTTCCGTTCGGCAGACAGCAAACGATCATAAAATGCAGAGACTTGTACTTCCGGGCGATGTCGAAACAGCCCGCCTGTGCAAGTCTTTCGTTTTCTTGCTCCGGTTTCAGATCAGGTTATGTCCGCTTTTTTTGTCCGGGGAATTGAAAAACCGATCAGCTTCCTGTATAATACAGATAAAGAGAATCAGACTGCCTTGCGACGGATAACGCATTGGTAAAACAGAGGTTGTTTATGGAAACGAAGATATTTGCATTTACCGGCAAGGGGGGCGTGGGAAAAACGTCGCTCTCCGCCGCTTTTATCCGCATCTTATCCGAAACGTACGAAAAAGCGAAGATCCTTGCTGTGGACGCCGATCCGGCGGTGGGTCTTTCGGCGGCGTTGGGGATCGAACCGAAAAAAACGCTGGACGACGTGCGCCTGCAGATCGCCGAAAGCATCGAAAAAGGGGAAACGGGCGCCGCGGCGGAGCTGCTGAGCGAAGCGAAATTCCATCTGCTGGACTGCATCGCAGAACGCGGGAATATTTCCTTCCTCGCCATCGGGCGCCCCGAAGCAGCGGGGTGCTACTGCAAGGTAAACGCCTACTTAAAACAGGTGATCGAAGGCATCTCCGGCAATTACGATTTCGTGGTGATCGACGGCGAAGCCGGTATCGAGCAGATCAACCGCCGGGTGCTGGAGCACATCAGCTATCTCGTACTTGTTACAGACGGAAGCAAAAAAGGGCTGCAGGTGATCGGAACCATCCGGCAGGTCGCCGAAAAACTTGTCACCTGCGAGAAAACAGGCGTGATCGTGAACCGTGTGCCCGCAGGATATGCGCCGGAGCTCCCGGATCTGCTCGCCGTGATCGGCGACGACGACACGCAGAGGCGCAACGACATGCGCGGTGAAAGCGTGTTCGCGCTGTCGGAAGATTCGCCGCTGTATTGCGGTGCGAAGGAAGCGCTGAAGAATCTGCAGGAGAACAAAAATGGAATTGTATAACAACGTAGGCAGGCAGATTCGCGCGCTCCTGCCGTACGCACCGGCAAAACGTGCCCCTTACGACGCGGCCGCCTGCGCGCCCGAGGGCGAAAAGGACCGCATTCTTTTCGGATCCGACACCGCCTATGAGCTGGGCGGCGGGGGAAAGCAGAGCGCCGAAGCCGTATTGTTTGCCGATCTGCCGGAAGAACAGAGCGAAACGCTGCTTTACGGACCCGACCTGTCGGAAATATCGTCCGACGTCCCGTTCGGGCATATCACCGTTGTAAAGATGAAAGAATCCGAGGACGCGGCCCTTTCATCCGAACGGCTGAAAACGATCGGTTTCACGGTGTTCCAGCTTTATCCGGAGGGGTACCATATCCGCATCTCGCCCGCAGCATGCAGGGAGCAGGTCCGCGTAGCGAAAGCCGCGCTGCAAAAGAAACCGCCGCTCTCGTTTCTGAACGTCGGCAACAGCCTGATCAAGGCGTTCCTGCGGCATCCGGACGTGATAGCCGTGCAAACGGCGTTCATCACCGATCCGGCAGTTGATTACAAAGCGCTGTCGGTTCTGTCGGGGAAAACAAAAAAAATCACCGACGCGGTGCAAAGCACGCTGCAGCTCGACGAATTGGATTGTGCTTCCTGCAAAATGAAGCCGCTCTGCGACGAGATCGACGGTTTAAGAGAACTGCATTTCAGAAAGGAAGGAAAACGATGAGCCACGAACACAGCCGCAAGCACAACGAAGCGGACAGCGAGGCGTCGGCGTTGCTGAGATATATGGCCGACCATAACGCGCACCATGCGGGGGAGCTGCAGGAGCTGGAAGCCGCTCTTCCGGAGAAAGCCGCCGCGTATGTACGCGAGGCGATATCACTGCTGAACGCATCCACAGATAAGCTGCGCGAGGCGATCAGAGAAACGGAGGGCTGAATATGTGCTTATCTTCCGTCTACCGGAAAAACGCGGATGAAAACGTATTCCTATGCAAAAATATCGCGCGGGTGATCCCGGGCGAAAACGAGGTCGTGCTTTACGATCTGATGGGTGTAAAAACCTGCATACCGGGCAAAATCGTCGATATCGACCTGCTCGAAAATATAATACTCGTCAAGGAGGAAACAGAATGAAATACTACGGCGGCTGCGACGTGGGCTCCACTTATACAAAGGCCGTGATCGTGGACGAGACCGGGAGGATCGCCGCCTCCACGATACAGCGCAGCAAAATGAACGCCGCGCAGTCCTCCGAAAAGGCGATGGCGGACTGCATTTCGCAGGTGCCGGAGCTGCAGCGTACCGAAGACCTCGGCTATATCATCGGCACGGGCTACGGACGGAACCGCGTGCCGTTCGCGGATGAAAACGTAAGCGAGATATCCTGCCACGCGATGGGCGTGCACGTTGTGGACCCCACGGTGAAGGCGATCATCGACATCGGCGGTCAGGACGTGAAGGGCATCGCCGTAGCGCCCGACGGCACGGTGAAGAACTTCGCGATGAACGACAAATGCGCGGCAGGAACCGGCCGCTTCTACGAGGCGATGGCGCGCTCTTTCGAGATGACGATGCCGGAGTTCTCAAAGC
>CACZOP010000172.1 GCA_902782845.1 Oscillospiraceae bacterium
ACGTCCCCTTCGTTGGTGAGACGGATATACCGCAGCTGTTCCGGAGCGGATAATTCAAAATATTCGTGCGGTTTATCGTCACGATTTCCCCGCCGGTCGACCAGTGTGTTCCAGATTTCGCCGTCCGGGGAACCCTCCAGTGTATAGCGGAAGGAAAAGCCGTTGCGCCGACCCGTCGCCGGCGCGGTATCCTGATCCGCGAAATTGACTTGCACGGCGTTCACCTTGCACACCTTGCCGAGATCCAGCAAAAGCCGCTCCCCTGCTTTCCCGGTCTTTGCGCTCCACCAGGTCCTCATATTTTCGTCCACAGCGTTTTCCGGACTGTGGGCTGCATCCGACACGGAAGAAGCGTTCACTTTTTTTCCGTAAGACAGCAGATGCCATCCCGCGTCCCCAGCAAAAAAGGGGTCCGCCGCCTCATGGGGATAACGCATGGGATAATCTCCCCGCACCGTATTCGTATAAAGCCGGCCGTCGTCTCCGATCATTGCAGGGAACAGGCACAGCCGGCGTTCAAAGATGTGATTGACGCCGATGGAAACCGTATCCATCTTCCACAGCTTTCCGTTTTTGTCCGCGAACAGGCAGCCGTGGCCGCAGCCCCGCATAAAACCCGTGGCTTTGTAAACAACCGGGCTGTTTTCACAGAAGGTAAAAGGCCCCATGGGAGAATCCGACACCGCGCAGCCGTCGCAATAGGCGGCGTATTCCGTGCCGGGCACGGCGTAGGTCAGATAGTACCTGCCGCCTGCCTTATACATCCACGCCCCCTCCAGATGGGGGTTCTGATCGTTGATCTCGTTTTCGTCGCCGCGCCGCTCAAAACCGCGGCGGTCCTTATCAGACTGAAAAATACCGACGGGGCCTTCCAGCAGCGCCATGCCGTTGTCCGGGTCCAGCCGCGCCGCCCGCAGCGGCGCCTCGGGGCTCAAGCCGTCGTACATATAGACCTTTCCGTCGTCGTCCAGAAACAATGCAGGGTCGTTCCATTCATAGGCGTGGCCGAGATTGACCCAGGAATCCGGATCCGCCGGGTCTTCCGAATACAGCATATCGCCGCCTTCGGAATGGGCGACGTACAGCCTGTCGCCGAGCGCCATCGTGGCCGGAGCGAACAGAGCGAACTGAGGCTGCTTTTCCAGATCCACTTCTATAAACGACCAGTTCACCAGATCGTCGGAGCGCCAGTAGCCGGCGCCGTGGGAGGCGAAAAGATAATAGACGCCCTTAAACAGAACCACGGCAGGGTCGGCGGATTCCCGCCCCCGGAAATAATGCTGGTATTGATAGTTGATATCGACAGGGTTGCAGAAGGTTCGTTGCCGCATAAAATTTACCGTCCCGACGTATTGATTTCCCTTCCATTGTAATCCCCGAAGGGATCGCTGTCAATGCACGATATTCTTTGAAACCGAAAACAATGAGACATCCGTGAAAAGGAGACAAAACATGGCGCATTCCGATATACATACCGATAACGTTCCCCGCCCGGAATATCCCCGCCCGCAGTTTGTGCGGGACAGCTGGATGAACCTGAACGGGCAGTGGGATTTCCTCTTTGACTTCGGAAATTCCGGCATGGACAGGAAGCTCTGGGAGGGCGACGCGCTGACCGCCGCCATGCAGACCTCCCCCATGCCCACCGCCATCACCGTGCCCTTCTGCCCCGAAAGCAGACTGTCCGGCATCGGCTACACCGACTGGATCGCCGCCGTGTGGTACCGCCGCCGTTTTACGCTGGACGAAACGCAGACCGCCGGACGGGTGCTGCTGCATTTCGGCGCGGTGGATTACCACTGCGTAATCTGGATCAACGGTGAAAAAGCCGGGGAGCACACCGGCGGCTACGCCAGCTTTACGCTGGATATCACAAGGCTGGCGAAAACGGGCGGGAACACCGTCGTACTTTACGCGGAGGACAACAACCGCAGCGGCGTCCAGCCCTGCGGCAAGCAGGCGCGTCTGTATTATTCCAACGGCTGCGACTACACCCGCACCACGGGCGTCTGGCAGACGGTATGGCTGGAATTTACGCCGAAGGAGGCGCTCACGCACATTCGCGTCACGCCGGACGTGGCCACCTCCGCCGCGATCATCGACGCGGAGACCGTGGGCGGCAGCTCCGTTGAAACAGTTGCATTTTATAAAGGGAAAGAGGTCGGCCGCGCCGTTGTACCGCTGACAGGGAACAAAGCCCACGTGGAGCTGAAGCTTTCGGAGCTTCACCTGTGGGACGTGGGACAACCGGAGCTCTACGACCTGACCGTGAAGCTGGACACCGGCGACACGGTGAAAAGCTACTTCGGCATGCGAAGCGTGGCGCTGTCCGACAAGGCGCTGCTCCTCAACGGGCGGCCCGTGTTCATGCGTACCGTGCTGGATCAGGGCTTTAATCCCGAAGGCGTCTATACCGCCCCCTCCGATGATTTCCTCCGCCGGGATATCGAGCTTTCCCTGGCGCTTGGCATGAACGGCGCGCGGCTGCACCAGCGGGTGTTTGAGGAGCGTTTTCTCTACTGGGCGGATCACCTGGGCTATCTGGTGTGGGGCGAATACGCCAACACCTGCACCCTGGCCGACGGCCGCGGCATCGGCTACTTCCTGCCGGAATGGATGGAAACCCTGCGGCGGGATTACTCCCACCCCTCCGTCATCGGCTGGGCTCCCCAGAACGAATCCTACTGGACCGGCACGGTTGCCCCCATCTGTCAGAAGGTTTTTTATGAAGTCACCAAAGAGATGGACCGTACCCGCCCGGTGATCGACGCCTCCGGCGGCGTGCATTTTGACACCGACATGTACGACGTGCACGATTACGAGCAGGATCCCGTCAAGCTGAAGGAACGGTTCGACAAAATGCTGGACGACCCGACGTTTGTGCCGAATCCCATTCACCAGGAGCAGCTCAGACAGAACGTCTACAAGGGCCAGCCTGTGTGGGTTTCCGAATACGGCGGCACCTTCTGGAACCCGGACGAGCCGGGCGGCTGGGGCTACGGCAACGCCCCGAAAACGGAAGAAGAATTTCTGGAGCGCTATGCGGGGCTGACCGACGTGCTGATGCAGAACCCCCGGGTGTGCGGCTTTTGTTATACGCAGCTCACCGACATCGAGCAGGAGCAGAACGGTCTTTATAAATACGATCGCAGCCGGAAATTCAGCGATCGGATATACGACGAGATCCGCAAAGTGAACACGCAGACCGCTGCAATTGAGAAATAACGAAGGGGGAAAATCCATGAGAATCATACCGGATCAGGGCGTCTGCGACCCGCATGTGCACATTTTCAACGGTAAGGCGTATCTGTTTTCCACCCACGACCGGGGCCCCGGACAGCCGATTTTTACCATGGACGACTGGAGGATCTTATCTTCAGACGATCTGCTGAACTGGAAACTCGAATACACGCTGCGTCCCGAGGATACCTTTCTCGGCAAAAACGCGGAGTGTTACGCCACCGACGCGGCGGAGCGGAACGGCAAATTTTATTTCTATTATTCCAAAGCCCAGTGGTGCACCGGCGTGGCAGTGAGTGAAAACGGACCGGCCGGCCCCTATCACGATCCGCTCGGCAAACCGATGCTGCCGCCGCATCTGGCGGATACGCCCTCCTACGACCCCACGGTGTTCATCGACGACGATGAACACAAAACGCCTTATATCATGTGGGGCTATAACATCTACGGGAAAAAGTATTATATCGCCCGGCTGAACGAGGATATGATCTCTCTGGCCGAGGAACCGCGCCCGGTGATCATTGAAGGCCACATGAGCGACGCGAACTGGCTGACAAAGCACAACGGAAAATACTACCTGAATTCCCATCTCTCCGAATACGCAGTAGCCGACAGCGTTTACGGTCCTTATGAATACCGGGGAACCTTCTGCGAGGAATACACGACCGACCACGGCACCTTTTTTACCTATCACAACCAGACCTACTTCACCTACGGCGTGCCGGAGAATCTGGGGACCGGCGAGGAGATCGATCCGTATTACCGCACCACGAAGATCGTTTACGCCCACTATAAGGACAACGGCGATCTCGTGACCGATCCGTTCATCCGGGAGGCAGGCGTCGGTCAGTATGACGCGAACTGGGACGCCATCCGGGGCGAGTGGTTCTTTGCCGCTTCGGACGGTATCAACAAAAAGGAAAACGCCGACGGCTTTGAGATCCGGGGCATCCGGAGCGGCTCCTATCTGTATTTCCAGAACGTGAACGGCATGCGGCAGAACGCGCTGCTGCACATAAGACTTTCCAACGGCAACGCCGCCCCCTGCAGCGTTGAGATCCGGGAGGGCAGTCCCTTCGGCCGCGTGCTGGGGAACGTCCGCGCGGAGAACACCGGCGGCTTCGACGTATTCAAAACCTTCGACTGCCGCCTGGAGAACCCCCATGGCACGCACAGCCTTTGTTTTGTATTCAAAAGCGAGGCGGAGGAACCCGCCCGTTTTGAGGATTTTTGCTTTGAACAGATCCGTCCCTGAACAACGGATCCGATCATCGGAATCACCATAAAGGAGAAGAAAAAAAATGGGTAAAACAACGAAAACAGTATGCCTGTATCTGCTGGCCTTCTGCCTGTTGGCCGGTATGTTCGCCGTGCCGGCCGCGGCGGCGGGGAACGAACAGACGCTGTTCGCCGCCGCCGACGGAACGGGGCTGTTCATTCTGCTGCCGCCGGAAGCGACGGAAGCGGAAACAAACGCTGCAAGCTATCTGCAGACCTATTTGGAAGAGATCACCTCCGTGCAGCCGGAAACGGTCACGACGCTCCGCGCGGTCCCCGACGGCTGCGTCATATCGCTGTCTCTCTCCGCGGATATGTCCGGCCTTGCCAAAGGCAGCTACCGGCTGCGCTGGGGGCAGGACGCGGCAAAGACCGCGACGGAAGACCCTGTCTTTTATATCGAAGCCGCCGACGCCAGAGGCCTTTATAACGGCGTATACGGCTTTTTGCGGCGCGTTTGCGGCGTGGAGATCTACGCCACGTCGGTGAAGCGCGTCCCGCAGGCGGATACGATCAAAGCGGCGCGGCCTTACCTGTATGAATACGCCCCCACCCTGGAATACGCCGATACGGACTGGATCAGCCCGCACGACTTGGAATTCGCCCTGGCAAACGGCCTGAACGGCCTGTATTCCCCGCTGGAAACGGTGCACGGCGGCAAGGTCAACTACATCGGGTTCGCCCACACGCTCACCGGCGGTATCGTGCCGAAGGATCAGTTCTTCGAGACCCATCCCGAGTATTACGCCCTGCAGGAGGACGGCGTCCGTAAACCGGATCAGCTCTGTCTGTCGAATCCCGCGGTGATCGAGCAGGCGAAAAAAGACGTGAGAGCCCATGTGGAGGAGGCCTACGACCCCGACGCGGCGCTGAATATCATGTCGGTGACGCAGAATGATAACTTCAATTACTGCCGCTGCGAAAAATGTACCGCGATCGCGGAGCAATACGGCGGGCAGTCGGGTATCATGATCTGGTTCGTGAATCAGATCGCCGAGGATATCGGAGCGGATTACCCGGATCTTGTGGTGGATACCTTTGCTTATCAGTATACCCGGCAGGCGCCGAAAAACATCAAGCCCCTCGATAACGTGTGCGTGCGGTTGTGCTCCATCGAGTGTTGTTTCTCCCACGCGCTGGAGGATTCGTCCTGCGAGATAAACGTCTCGTTCATGAAGGATCTGGAAGATTGGAGCCGGATCTGCAAGCGTATGTACGTATGGGATTACGTTACGGATTTCATGCAGGCGCTTTGTATCTTCCCGAATTTCGGCGTACTGCGGCAGAATATCGACACCTTCCGCGCCCATAACGTGGTGGGAATCTATGAAGAGGGCGCATATTATGCAGATCCGGTCGGTACGGAGTTCTATGACCTGCGCGCGTATCTGCTTTGCCGCTTGATGCAGGACAAACTGACGGAGGAGGAAGCGCTTGCCGCCCGGCGGGGATTCCTGGAAGCCTACTACGGCGGCGAACAGAGCGCGGCGGCGATCGACGAGATTTTGGATATCTGCGTCGCCGCAGCCGGCAACGAGCAGGGACATCTGTTCATCTACAGCTCCGCCAAGTATTGCCTGTTTGGACTGACGGATGAAAACATCCGCCGCGTGAACGAGCTGTGGCAGATCGCGCTGAGCGCCGCAAAGGAGGCGGGGGACGAAGACGCCGTCGCGCGCATCGAGAATTCCCGCCTGAGCTGGCGGTATTACGAGGCCTGTGTCGGAAAGGGAGAATTCAAAAGCGTGATCCCCGGCATCGTGAACATTGGCGAAATGCGGAAGCTGATCTCCGATCTGGAAGCCGCCGGGATCACCCGCTATAACGAGGGCCGCACGCTGGACCAGATCTGGGTCTCGCCGCTGATGTCTCCGGAGGACTGGGGCACGGATGAAAGACCGATCATTCTTGTCGCGCTCATTTGCGCAGGGATCGCCCTTCTGCTGGGGCTTGCCGCGGCGGTGATCGCGTTTGTAAAAAAACGCCGCCTTGCTGCGCTCGTTCTGCTGGTTCTTACCGCGGCCGCCGCGCCGTTGGGCGCGTCCGCCAGCGAACTGTTTATCCAGTGGGATAACCTGCCCCTTTACGGCTTTATTGACGCGCTGATGCTGCTTTGCGTCGCCGGGTTCTGCTTTACGGCCGCCTGGGCGATCAACGGCTGTCGCTTCCCCAAGGGCAAAAAGGCGGTCCTGACGGTCCTCCTTTGCCTGTTTGTCGCGGCGGCGCCTTATGAGATCGTTGTGCTGATCGTCAACACGCTGATCCACCACGGCATGAAGCCGCTGTTCTCCATCAC
>CACZOP010000173.1 GCA_902782845.1 Oscillospiraceae bacterium
AGCCGACGGCTTTTCCTACCGGAATCAATCCGAATGACATGGAAATATGGGCGATGAATCGCTGACCGCTGACCGCTGACGGCTGACCGCCGACGGCTGACCGCTGACGGCTAAAAAAATCCCGATTTATCTCTCCGCCCGCCGCAGGCGCGAAACAACCGTTTTCACGTCCTTATGCCGCACGTCCCGGGGCTCGAAGCGCAGCAGCGAAAACACCGCCTGCGTGATGAAACCGCCGCCGAAGGTGGAAACGAGAGTGCCGATCCCCACGGGGCCGCCCAGCAGCCAGCCGCAAAGCAGCACCGCGCCCCAGAGGGCGATCTGCACCGCGCCGATGGGGATTTTTTTGAAGCGTTTCCCGAGCCCCACCAGCAGGGCGTCCCTCGGGCCGCAGCACTGCGCCGCCCGCATATAAAAGAACTGCCCCAGCGCCATCAGCGCCAGCCCGGCGGCGATCAGCGCCAGCCCCGCCCACAGGTTCGGCGTTTTGGGGAAGGGATCGAGATCGTGAAACATCTGGACGAAATTGCCGGTGAGGAGGGCGTCGATCACGGTGCCGAAGCCGATTTTTTCTTTCAGCAGCAGGTCGATCCCCAGGATCGCCACCGCCATTGCCGTCATGCTCAGGCCGTAGTTCAGCGGCGTGTGGAGCGAAATGCCCGTGCCGAGGCAGTCCCAGGGCGCCAGCCCCAGATCCGCCCGGATGGTAAGATGGACCCCCAGCGCGAACACCAGGAGCCCGAATATGATTTGCAGCCATTCTTTGATCGTTTGTTTCATGCCTGCTATTATGCGCATGTTTTCGGAAAATGTCAAGTACTACCGGCGTTTTTTTGCGCGGCGCGGCAAAATCAAAAAAATCTCTCTTGCGTTTGCGCCCCGGCGGGAATACAATAAAATAAAACGAAGCATCCGGAGGAAAACGCAATGCAAACCGATGATATTTTTTATTCAAAAATTCCGCTGCGCTGCGGCGAAAACGGCAAGTTCAAGGTGCTGGTGCTCAGCGACGCCCACGCGGGGGTGGGGTTTTCCGCCCAGCTTGCGCCTGCCATCGGGGCGCTGATCGCGCACGACCGGCCGGACCTTGTGATCTTCAACGGCGATACCGCGGGCTGCGGCCCTGTTCACGTGGAAACCGCCGACCAGCTCCGGGCGGTGCTCACGGCCCTCACCGCGCCCATCGAGGCGGCGGGGATCCCCTGGGCGCACACCTTCGGCAACCACGACGACAACTACGGGCTCGAAAACGCGGCGGCGGAGCCGGTGTATGAGCGCTTTCCCCACTGCGTATCGAAGGCGGGGCCGGCGGCGCTCGGCGGCACGGGGAATTATATGCTGCCGGTGTTCGGGCGCGACGGAAACGTGGCCTTCGCTCTTTGGGGGCTGGATTCCCACCGGGATTTCCGGGATAATTTCGGGGCCTTCGGGCTGCCGGAGGACACACAGTACGTGCTGCCCGTCCACTTTGCCGAAGGCCGGGGCTACGATACCGTGCGTTTCCGGCAGGCCATGTGGTATTACCGGACCTCCGAGGCGCTGGAACAACGCTGCGGCAAAAAGGTCCCGGGGCTGATGTTCATGCACATTCCGCTGCCTGAAATGTGGCTGGTGTATAACAACCGGGAGGAAACCGGCTTTACGGGCAATGCGCGGGAGACCGTGGCGTGCAGCGAGCTGAATTCCGGCCTCTTTATGGCGTGCCTGGAACGGGGCGACGTGAAGGCCATTGTGTTCGGCCACGACCATATCAGCGATTTTAAGGGCAGCTACTGCGGCATAGAACTGGCCTACGACGCCGGGATCGACTACGACTGTTATCAGCACGACGACCTGCGGGGCGGCAGGATGTATGTGCTGGATGAAAACGATCCGTGGCGGTTTGATTCTTACCTGCTGCGGGTGCGGGACGTGATGGGCGCGGCGGGGGACAAACGCCGGCAGGATCAGTAAACGACCAACAGCAGCCGGTCGCCGTCGAAAATGAGCTGCGTGTCCGGGTCAAATTCCGTATAATCCTCCTGCTGGTACCGGGCGACGGTCGCGTCATCTGCGCTCAGCGGCCACAGGCCTTCGTAGCCCAGCCGTTCGCCCCAGAGCCGCATCATAAAATGCAGGCAATAGGGGATGTAGATATAATCCGTGTCCTCCATGGAGGCCTCCTTGTCGTAGGCGTATACCACTTCTTTGATCCGGATGCCGCTGCTGTCCCGGTAGTCCTCGATAGCGTCGAACACGCGGGTGATATAGGTCGCGCTGTTGGCGTTGATCGTTTTCTGGCGCAGCTCAACCTCCCGTCCCTTCATCACGCCCACAACGACCAGGATCGCAGAGAGCGCAGCGACCGCGGCTTTGACCGCGCGGGATTTATAAACGGCGAGGATCCCGACGGTGAACAGCGCGAACGCCGAAAACACGGCGAACATGGTCCGCATGGTGTGGGAGGTGGAAACGAGCCCCGGGATATAGGCAGAACAATAGGCCGCCGCGCAAACAAGCACGGAGAACAGGCTCCGCAGGAATTCTTTGCGCCGGAAGAAATCAACGACCGTTCCGATCAGCCAGAGCAGGCCGAACAAAAGATAGAACGCGGTCAGAAATTCCGTTTTGAAATACCCCCAGCCCTTCAGATAAGAATGTTGGTGTGTAGCAAAGTACACGACGTTCTCAAGGAAGGAGGCGGCGTTCATCGCGATCCGGCTGTTGGGAGAAGCGCCGAACAGCTTACAGGCGAAAACGGCGGCGGTGTAGTACAAAACGCCGGACGCAGCGGTCACACAGACGACCGGCAGGTAATGGCGGACAATCTGCCAAACCCCCGGTTTTTGTTTTTCTCTTAACTGAACGGTGGCGATGGCTGCGGCGTAGATAAAAAAGATGCTGATAAACTGCTGGTAGACCCCGGTGGCGCAAAAGGCGAGGATTCCGCTGACGATATAGTGCGCGATCCCTTTTCCCCACGCGAAGGCGATGATCGAAAAATAACAGAGTGCCAAGCCCATAGCCGTAATAAAAATGCACTCCGGGAACGTGTA
>CACZOP010000174.1 GCA_902782845.1 Oscillospiraceae bacterium
CGCTGGCGCTGATTTACGACTTTTTCGCGTTTATGCCGCAGGGAATCTTCGGTTATCTGCGGGATACGCTGCTGCCGAAGACGGATCTCGCGATCATCGGTACGCTGATCACTTCCGTATCGCTGCTGATGCTGCCCTTCGGACTTTCGCCTTATCTCACGGTGACGGTCGTTTCGATCGGCAACGCGCTGGTGCACGTGCAGGGCGCGGAAGAGACCCTGCGCGCCGCCCCCGGGAAAATGACGCCTGCCGCCGCGTTCGTTTCGGGCGGTTCCTTCGGGCTCATCACCGGGCGGCTGCTGGCAAAGGCGGGCTGCCCCATGCCGGTGATCCTGGCGGCCAACCTTCTGATTATCGCCGTGAGTCTGCTGTCGAAAAAGCTCCGTGTGCCGGCGGAAACGGAAGCGGAAAACCTTGCGCTTTACCGTTTCGGGAATCAGAAGCTGAATCCGAAGCTCATCGTGGCGCTGGCGGTGGTCGTGGTCACGGTGCGTTCCTATATGGGCTACGGCATCCCCACCACCTGGAATCAGACCGTGATCCAGAGCGTGCTGCTCTATTGCTTTATGGGCACGGGGAAAGCGCTGGGCGGCGTGTTTATCGACCGCTTCGGTATCCGGAAGACCGCGGCCGTCAGCACCCTCGGCGCGCTGCCGTTTCTGCTGTTCGGCGACCGGGTGATGATCGTTTCGCTCATCGGCATCCTCTTTTTCAGTATGACCATGGCCATTACGCTGGCGCTGATCGTTTCGGTACTGCCGGAATACCCGGGTTTTGCCTTCGGCTTCACCACCGTGGGGCTGGCGGTGGGCACCTTCCCGGTTTTCTTCTGGAAAACGGATTCACTGCTGGTGAACTGTGTGATCGTTACTACGCTAACCCTGCTGAGCTTTGCGCTGCTGCAGGTGATCTGTGAAAAGAAAGAGAAGAAAGCGGTATGAAAGATCTGACTGTAATGACGTTCAACGTTCAGCATTTTGAGAACGTGAACACCGGAAAAATCGACTATGACGCCTTTGCCGCCGCGATCCGGGAATCCGGCGCGGATATCGTGGGGCTCAACGAGGTCTACGTGGACCAGATGGGGGCGCTTGCGGAGCGGCTCGGGTGGTTTTCATTCTTCGCCATGGGTTGTATCATCGGCGGTAAACCCTACGGCAACGGTGTTTTGTCACGTTTGCCCATCAAAAAAGCCGAGGCGTTCACGGTACCGGATCCCGATCCCAGAGGGTACGACGGCTATTACGAGACCCGCTGTGTGCTGAAATGCGCAGTGGACGTGCACGGGGAACCGCTCACCCTCCTCTGCACCCATTTCGGGCTGAATCCCGACGAGGCCGAAAACGCCGTCGGAACGGTGCTGTCGGTGACGGAGAACGAACGCTGCGTGCTGATGGGGGACCTGAATCTTCTCCCCGGGGATCCGATTTTGCTGCCGATCAGGGAAAAACTGACCGATACCGCGCCGCTGCTGGGGGCGGAGAACCTCAGCTTCCCGTCGGACGCGCCGGACCGGAAAATCGACTATGTTTTTGTAACCGCGGATATCGGGATCCGGGCGGCGGAGATCCCCGCGCTGGTGCTGTCGGATCACCGGCCGTATCTGGCGGAGATTACGTTTGGCTGAGTGAAAAAAACAGAGGACCGCGGGGGGACCGATGGAAGAAAACCCGTGGCGCTCTTTTTCGCCTGTTTCTGACATTGTGCATTGAAAGGACGTGAACGACCGGTCATGAAAATACTGGACTGTCATTTGTTTTACGGCGCCACCAACAACGGGGAGCCCTACCGGAACTGCGATACGGCTGAGGAGCTTTTCGCCGAGCTTTCCCGCGCCGGGATCGACGGCGGGCTGGTGCGCTGCGCTTATTCCAACACCGTGGGCGTGAACTACGGCAACCGCTTTCTGGCGGCGGATCTGCAAAAGAGCGGCAACCCCGATCTGTGGGGCGTGTGGGCGGTGATCCCGCGCTTTACGAACGAGACGCCGGCGGCTGCCGACCTGCCCGCCGAAATGAAAAAGAACCGCATAGGGGCGGTCTATCTGGATCCGCGAACCCACCGATACGAGCTGGATCCGCTGACGATGGGGGATTATCTGGATATGGCGCAGGAAAGAAAGATCCCGGTAATCCTCAACACCAGCCTCGGGCTCTCGATGCGGCAGATCTACGACGTTATGAAAGCGTTTCCCCGCCTGACCGCCATCGTGGGCGACAGCGATTGCTGGCCCAACGCCCGGCGGCTCTATCCCCTGGCGGCGAGTTACGAAAACCTGCATCTGGACCTTTCGTTTGTGATGGACGCGGGCGGCGTGGAGGATATGGTCTCCCGCTTCGGGGCGGAAAAGCTGCTCTACGGATCGGCGTTCCCGGCGCGCTACACCGGCTCCATGCTGGCGGTGGTCAGGTCCGCTGCGATCTCCGAAGCGGACAGAGCGCTGATCTTCGGCGGCAATCTGGAACGTCTGGTGAAAGGGGGCGTGTGTGATGCTGAATAAAAACAGCGAACTGGCGCGGACCTTCTGGGAGACCGGAAAGCTCCCCTGCCCCATCTACGACTTCCACGCGCATATGGACGAGCACCCGGAGATCTATTTCCCCTTTTCTTCCGCTGCGGAGATGGTGGAAAGCATGGATAAAAACGGCGTGGAAAAGCTCTTGTTCTGCGGGCATTTCGCGCTGGACGACCCGCTGCACGGGGAGCCTTATAACGTGTCGGCGGTGCGGCAGTTCCCCGATCGTCTGCGGGCGTATCACATCGTCCATTCCCGCTGTTTGGATCCGGAACGGGAGATCGCCGAGGTGGACGGACATCCGGAAATATACGTGGGGTTCAAGATTCTTGGGGACTATAACCGCTTCCCGGTGGACGACCCCGTGCACGATCCCTACTACGACTATCTGAACCGGACGAAAAAACTGCTTCTGCTGCACACCTGGGGCGGCTCCGCCTTCGACGACGCGAAAAACGTGGCGCATATCGCCGAGCGCTTCCCCGATATCCGCATCATCTGCGGCCACAGCTTTTTCGGCCGGCAGAAGGAAGGGATCGCCCTCACGAAGCAATTCCCGAACGTCTATTACGAGCTCACCGCAATCCCCATCGTGCGCGGTTATCTGGAGGATATCGTGAACTGCGCCGGCAGCGAACGGGTGCTCTTCGGCACCGATCTGCCGTGGTTCTCCACCATGCACGGCGTGGGCATGGTGCTGGGGGCGGAGATCACCGACGACGACCGGAGCAACATTTTTTACCGCAACGGCGAAAAGCTGTTGGAGAAAGTCTGGAAATAAGTGCGACGATTTGTTGTTGACAAAAAAACTCCCGCGGAACCGGATCGGACCGGCGCTGCGGGAATCTTTATTTTGTGTTGTTGTTCTGTTTTCTCAGTCCAGCTTTTTGCCGCAGCCGGGGCAGAAGCGCGCGCCGGGCACCAGATGGAAGCCGCAGTCGGGGCAGTCGGCGCTCAGGGGGCTGCCGCAGTTCAGGCAGAATTTGGAGTTGGGGGTGTTTTGGGTCTTGCAGTTGGGGCAGAGGATCTTGCCTTCCTGCAGCACGGGGCCCGCGCCGTTGATCACCACCTGCTGGCCGCCGGTGTAGATGGCTTTTTCCACCACCGCGAAGATCTCTGCGGGGAGCTTGCGCTGCTGGATCGCGCCGAAGCCGGCCGAGATCGCAAGCGGCCACGCCACGAACAAGCCGATGGCGCCCGCGCCGATCTTATCGGACCACTGGCCCTCGCCGATGGTCACGGTCAGCACGTCGTTCACCAGCATAAAATGCACTGTAATGGCAAGGCGGGTGCCCGAAATGGTTTTCCATCCGTCTTTTGCCTGGCTTGCCTGCAGAATGAAGCCGTCGGTTGTGGGGGAGGCCTGCGTCTCCATGTGTTTGTCGATCTGGCAGTAGCTTTCTACCGATTTTACCACGTCCTCCAGTTTTACGTTGGGAAGCAGCCGGAACGCTCTTGATTCATTTGCCATGATCATTCTCCTTTCAGCATCCTAAAATACACAAAAGCAGTATAGCACCGTTCCCGCATGACGGTAAAGAGGGTTTCCGAAATTGTCAATGACTTTTCGGAAATCCGGGTCATTGTTTCAGAAGCACTTTCCGTTCTTTGTAGTCGGGCATCCACTTTTCCACCTCCGCCCAAAAAGCGGGGGAGTGGTCGTGGTGCCGGATATGCGCCAGCTCGTGGACCACCACGTAGTCCACGGCGCTGTCGGGGTACTGCATCAGATAAAAAGAGAACGAGATCGCGTTTTTGGAGGAGCAGGAGCCGAAGCGGGTTTTCGCGCCGGTGATGGTGAGGCGCGTCGGCGAAACGCCCATGATTTGCGCGTAGAAGGCGAGTTTTTGCGGGAGGATCTCTTTTGCCCTTTTTCGCAGGGCTGCTTCCTCCGCCGCCGAAAGCGGGGGATGGGCCGCCGCCCGTTCCTTTTGGGAGATCTGATTTTTTTCGATCCATGCCCGGTGTTTTTCAATCGCCCGGGCGATCTCCTCCACGGTCGCGCGCCGCGGGGCCTGCACGATCAGCGCGCCCTCCCGGGTGATCTTCAGCGCCAGCGTTTTCCGGTCGGAGCGCACCACCGTCGGTGAAAAGGGCAGATTTTTTTCATTCATAAGCCGCGGTTATGCGTTCCTTGCTTCTTCAAGAATCGCCTGAATATCCTCTTCCGAGATCTCGCCCGTGCCCAGCATCTCGCCGAAGGCGACGATCATGAAGCTCATGAAATCGGGAAGGAAGGTGTAGGCGTCCCGGAAGCTGAAGATCAGCGTGGGGATCACGGCCGAAACAGCGGAAAACATAACGGCTTCACCGGGGCGCCCCTGTTTGTTCACACGCTGCAGGGCTTTCAGCTTCACGCCGTCCATATACACTTTGAGCGTGCCGTCGGCGCCCATGAACCAGTAGGAGGTGTATTCTTTGCCGTCCAGCGTTTCGGTCTGGCTGCTGACAGCTTCGCTCAGCGGCGGCAGCTCGCCGAAATCGCTGAACTGGGAGATCATGTCCATCATCTCGCCGAAAAAGTCGCCGTCTTCGCCCAGAAATTCCTTTGTTTCCGCGTCTATTTCAGAATAGACCGCATGTTTCTGATCGAGAAAGAGCAGGCTGTCGCCGTCGGTATAAATGGAAGAATTGAGGCCTTCCAGATTGAAGTCAAACAGCTTCCGGTTCCCCACGCACACAAAGCTCATGCTCGCGCCGTCGTAACCGCCGTTGTCGAGCTCCGCGTAAAATCTGCCGCTGCGCAGGATCTCATATTGGTTGGGGTAGATTCCGTCCACCGTCTGGTTCAGCCCCACCGCCACGCGCAGGGCAAGGCGGGCGTCCGCCGCGGTGACCGCGCCGTCGTTATCCATGTCCGCCGCCGCGGTTTCCTCTTCCGAAAGCACGTCCAGCCCCACGGCGGCCCGCAGGATGCCGCGGGCGTCCTCCGCCGTAACGCCGTTGTCGTTCGTCACGTCGCCGAGGATCAACGCCAGCGCGGGGGTCAGCGTTCCTGCCATGAGCAGCAGACTGAGACAAAGGGAGAGAAGCTTTTTGAGGTTTTTCTTCATGTTCAGCTTTCCTCCGTGTAGGACGATACCTGCATCAGACAGCCGTCGCCGGATTTTTCAAAGGTGCCGCCGAGGATCAGATACTGCCCCGTGGCGGGCGTTTTGTCGGCTTTGAAGTCCAGGGTCCAGCCCCAGCCGGTGTCGTTATTGTAATAGGGATGCTGAATGCAGCTGCCGTTGAGGGCTCTTCCGTAGACAAGGAGGGTTTTGCCGTTGAAGTCGTCGGCAAAGTTTTCCATGTTCAGGATCTGCACGCGGCCGAGCGTGGGGCTGCAGCGGGTGAGGTCGTAATCGTATTCGGGCTGCGTGTAGTCGCTGAGCACCGTGAGCGTGGTATTGGTGAACCAGTAGCCGTCAAGCGCCGCGTCTTTTTTTGAGCCGTTCGCGTCGGGCTGGGTTTTCTCCAGCGTGCCCTTGAGCTCCACCCGCGCGCCGGGATTCGGCAGATCATCGGGGTTCTCGGGAACGAACTCCCACTGGAAGTCGCAGCAGCGGGTCTGGTCGGCGTAGCCCCACACGTAGTAGCGCTCCCGGTCGCTCCATTTGTCGTAGATTTTGGCGAAGGTGCCTTCTTTTACGAGCTCCTTGCCCACAAAGTCGTCGCCGCCCATGCCCTTGGAGGGGTCGTTTTCGTCTTTGTAAGAGAACACGTTGATATAGTTCGCGTAATCCATGTTGTCAAAGTATTCCACCATGTCGGTCACGGCGTCGGTGGGAACGTTGGCGGGCAGGGGCTTGCCGTCTTTGCCGGTGGCGGCTTCGCCTGTGGAATTGTCGGCCGTTTTGCCGCCGGAGGCGTCGCCGGTATCGCCGCCGGTCTTGCCGCCGCAGGCCGCAAAAGAGAACAAAAGCGCAAAGATGATGAGGAATGCCGTGAGTTTTTTCATGAAAACAGATCCTTTCGTTATAGATTGCCGATTATTGTTTTCTCATTATTTTTCCCGCGATGCTGAACAGGAAGAACACCAGCAGATCGAACACCACGATAGTGGAGCCCACGGGCGTGCTCTTGAGCATGGCGAACAATATGCCGGCGGTGGTATTGAGCACCGAAACGCAGGCGGAGCAGATCACCACGGAGCGGAAGCTCTTGAACACCCGCATGGCGGAGAGGGCGGGGAAGACCACCAGCGCCGAAATAAGCAGCGAGCCCACAAGGTTCATGGCCAGCACGATGATGATCGCCGTGATCACTGCGATGAGCATATTGTAGAAATTTGCCCGCATACCGGTGGCGGAAGAGAAGACCTCGTCGAAGGTCACGGCAAAAATACGGTTGTAGCAGAGCACGAACCAGATCACCACGACCACCGACATGATGATGCACAGCCACACGTCGAAGGTTTTCAGCGTTAAAATGGATTGCGAGCCGAAGAGGGTGGAACAGACGTCGGCGCTCACGTTGCCGGATTTCGGCGGAAAGAGATTCATCAACAGGTAGCCGATGCCCAGCGCCCCCACCGAGATCATGGCAAGCCCCGCGTCGCCCGCGATTTTTGCGTTTTTCCGGGGCCGCAGCAGCAGCACCGCGGTCAGTATCGTGACGGGAAGGATCAGCAGCATCCGCTGGTTTGCGAGCCCCATCACCGCCGCCACCGACATGGCGCCGAACGCCGCGTGTGAAAGGCCGTCGCCGATGAAGGAAAAACGCTTGAGCACCAGCGTGACCCCGAGCAGGGACGAACAGAGCGCCACCAGCACGCCCACGATCAGGGCGTTGCGGCCGAAATCGTTTTCTCCGAAAATAAAGTAGTTCAGCGTTTCGGAAATCTCTTTCGGCGAGCCTGGATTCAGAAGCTCCAGAAGCTTTTTGCCGATGCCGGCGAGCGTATCAAGGAAGGAAGAACCGCCTGCCGCGGTCTGCGGCGCGGCGCTGTTCATCACCGAGACCAGTGAAAACAAAACGTTCATTCGTTTTCGCCTCCTTCCCCGGTGAAGGTCCGCCCGATGTCGGATTTTAAGTAGTCTTCTTTCGTTCCGAAGAACATATGGCTTTTGCTGACGTGCAGAATATGCGTGGCGTAGCGCACCGCCGCGCCTACGTCGTGGCTCACCATGATCACGGTGATGCCCTCTTTGTTGAGCCCCTCGATGAGCTCATACATCTCCTGCGTGACCTTGGGGTCCAGCCCCGCCACGGGTTCGTCCAGCAAAATCATTCTTTCGGTGGCGCACAGCGCTCTCGCAAGCAGCACCCGCTGCTGCTGACCGCCCGAAAGCTCCCGGTAGCAGCGGCCTGCCAGCTGCGTGATCCCCATGCGTTCCATCTGCTTTTCGGCATAGGCCTTGGTGCTTTTGCTGTAAAACGGCGACCACGTGCCCCGGCTCAGGCAGCCGGTACGCACGATCTCCCGCACGCTGGCGGGGAAGTCCTTTTGCACCTGCGTTTGCTGCGGCAGGTAGCCGATCTCGTTTTTCTTCAGCCCGTCGCCGTAGAGCACCTTCCCCGCGGTGGGGGCTTTGAGCCCCAGCAGCGCCTTGATCAGCGTGCTTTTGCCCGCGCCGTTTTCGCCCACGATGCAAAGATAATCGCCGGCGTTGACGGTAAAATTCAGATTTTCGATCACGTTTCTGCCCTCATAGCCGAGGGTCAGGTTTTCGCACGTTAACTGTGCCACGGTTGTTTCACTCCTTGGTAATGGTAAATGGATTCCCTTTTATTATGCTGAAAAATCTTTTTTTGTCTGTGTTTCCCGGCAGCTCGCGCAGCGGCCGAAGAGCGTGGTTTCTTGGCGGTCCACCTCAAAATCGCTGTCGCCGTAGATCTCCCGCAGCAGCCGCTCGCTCTGTTCGGCGTCCATGTGCAGCAGCTTCCCGCACTGCAGGCATTTCATGTGCAGATGGCTCCTGCAGGCGGCTTCCCCGGCGTATTGGTATAAAAAGGTGCGGGAATTGCCCTTTTCGAACCGTTTGACGCTGCCCTCGTCGCAGAGCTTTCCCATCAGGCGGTAGACCGTGCTTTTGCCCGGCGCGTTGTCGAAGGTCTCCCGCAGCCGCGCGGCGATCTCGTCCACGGTGAAGGGCGTTTCCCTGTTCGCGTATAAAAACGCAAGCAGCAGCGCTTTTTGTTGTGTTTTATATTCCGACAATGAGGATCGTCCTTTCAAAAATGAGATTCGTTCTCAAATTAGCTTTATTATACACTTTTTTTCCCGCTTGTCAATCTCAAAATAAAATCTTCTTTACAAAACGGGCGGCTTGTACTAAAATATTGTTAATAAGACGCCGACCGGAGACAGGAGGGAACGGGAAGATGGAAACCGAACGCGGGGCCGGAACGCTGTCCGTTGAAATGACGGCGCGTGTTTTTGCCGCGGCCTTTTGCAGCACGAAAACGAAAGAGGCGTTTCCCGTTCCGCCGTCGGACGGCGCGGCGCTGCTGACAGAAATGATTTTCGCGCTGCATGGCAGGGCGAAATATTTAACGGACGGAAAGCTGCACGTCTACCCTGTAAAATTCGGCCCGGTGTTCGAGGGGATCCGCCTCGGAAAAATGACCGGCGCGCAGTTTTTGTTCCTTGCGGGGATGTGTATGACGCTGGGGATCGCTTTCGGTTCCGGCGAGATCGTCGATCCGCCCGCCGAAACGGAGCTCAACGCCGCGCGCCGCTGCATGGACCGGGCGGGGGACATCCGCCCCACGCCTGCCGGGGGGCTTTGCTGCGGCATGGCGGGCTGTTCGCCGTCGTACACCGTCCGGCCCGACGCGCCGGAGCCTTTTGTTGCCGGGATGCTGATCGGCGCGACGCTGGGCATGGCGGATACCGATTTTATTTTTGACCGCTGCGAGCCGACGCCGCAGTATGCGTTTTGTCTGGATGCGATCACGGCGTACGGCGGGACCGTCCTGCCGCTGGCCGAAGGGGTGCGGGTGTGCACCCGGCGGAGCGAATTGCCGGAGCTGCCCGAAAAGCTGCGGAAAAAACACGAATTCTTTATGCCCCGGGGGCGCGTATGATTCTGATCATTGCCGAAAAACCGAGCCTTGCCCGCAACATCGCCGCGGGCGTCGGGAATATGAAAAAGACCGCCGACTACTACGAGGGCGGCGGTTATCTGGTGACCTGGGTTTTCGGTCACCTTTTTTCGCTCTGCGACATCGAGGATTACACCGGCCCCACGTCCACCGGGCGGTGGAGCATGGAAAACATCCCCTGCTTCCCGGCGGAATTCCGCTTCGCGTTGAGAAGCGGGAAGGACGGTCAGCCCGACGCCGGGATCGCCCGCCGCTTTGCCGCGGTGAAACGCCTGTGCGAGCGGGAGGACGTGACCGCCATTATGAACGCCGGCGACGCCGACAGGGAAGGGGAGATCATCGTCCGCCTCTGCGTGCAGCACACGGAAGGGAAAAATAAACCCCAGCTGCGGCTCTGGCTGCCCGACCAGACCCCCGAAACCGTGGCGGCCGCCTTAAAAGCCGCCGCGTCCGACAGCGACTACGACCGGCTGGCGGACGAGGGCTTTGCCCGCACCTACATCGACTGGCTCTACGGTGTGAACCTCACCCGTTTCGCCACGCTCAAAACCGGCACGCTGCTGCGGGTGGGCAGGGTGATCGTGCCCATCGTGAAGGCGATCTACGACCGGGATATGCAGATAAAGAACTTCAAGCCCGATATTTATTACGCGCTGGTTTCCAGGGCCGAAACGAACGGCGAAACGGTGGAGCTGACGTCAAAATACAGATTTCCCAAAGAGGAATACGAAAAAGCCTGCCGCGCCTGCAAAAAGCTCAACGCCCAGACGGCGACGGTGACCGCCAAAAAGACGAAAAAAGAAAACCTGAAGCCCGGCAAGCTCTATTCGCTTTCCAAGCTCCAGAATTATCTGGGGAAAAAATACAAAATGCCCATGGATGTGAGCCTCGCCGTCACGCAGAAGCTCTATGAGGACGGCTATCTCACCTATCCCCGCACCAATTCCGAGTATCTCGCCACCGCCGAAAAAGATAAGGTGAAGCAGATCCTCGGCAAGGTGGGGGCGCTCGGCTATCCCGTGGCGTTCCGGGAGGATAAAACGGTGTTCGACGACGCCAAAATCGAATCCCACTCCGCCCTCACGCCCACCACGAAGATCCCGGACGCGAAGAAGCTCAGCGAAAACGAAAAGAAGGTGTATTCCGCCGTGCTGCGCCGTTTTGTGGCGGTGTTCTGCAGTGAAAAATGCGTGGCGGAAAAAACAGAGCTCACCGTGTCGGTGGGGCCGTGCGAAGACTATACCCTCAAGGGTACGGTGATATCGGAGCCGGGCTGGACGAAGTTCGACGACACCGCCCGGGGCAGCAAGATTCTCCCGAAGCTGAACAAGGGGGACGTGGTGAATATCGATTTCAGGCCGGTGGAAAAAGAGACCTCCCCGCCCCGGCACTACACCATCGAGACCCTGAACAATTATCTGAAAAATCCCTTCCGGGAAGAGAAGGCGGCGCAGAAGGCAAAGGCCGCCGACCCGGATGCGGAAATAAGCGACGCCGACGCGGACGACGCGGAGGATTACCGCGCCATGTTCGAGGGGCTGGAGCTGGGGACGGAAGCCACCCGCACCGGCATCATCGACAACGCCATCAAAAGCAAATACATCGCCCTGAAAAAGGACGTGTATACCATTCTGCCCGGCGGGGAATTTCTGATCGAGGCGCTGGGGCAGATGCACATTTCCATGGATAAGTATAAAACCAGCGCCCTGGGGCAGGCGCTCAAAAAGGTGTACCGCGGCAAAATGGAAGTGGCGGACGCCGTGGCGCTGGCAAAGGAAGAGATTGCCGCCGTGTTCGCTCACGCGGCCAACGACCCCGCTTCCCCGGCCTATACCGGTTTTTTCGGGGACGGCGTTGGGATCTGCCCCCTTTGCGGCGGGGAAGTGAAACGCTCCCGCTACGGTTTTGCCTGCGACGGCTATAAAGAGAAGGGCTGTAAATTCAAAATCCCCGGCACGCTCTGCGGCAGACCGATCGCCGCCGCCGAAGCGAAAATCCTGCTGGCAGACGGCAAAACCCCGGTGCTGGAGGGCTTCGTTTCCAAAGCCGGGAAACCGTTCTCCGCCGCACTGGAACTGAAAAACGGCCGCGCGGAATTCCTGTTCCCGGACCGTCGGGAAGAAAAATAATACGTCCAAACAAAACCGGATTCTTTATAAATGAAGAAGGAGACATGCAATATGGGTAAACTGGTTTTAGGCAGCGGGGGCATCTTTTTTGAGAACGAGGAGGACCCCATTCTGAATCACATTTTTTCGCTTTTGGGGGACAAACCGCGGGGTTCTCTGGTGTATCTCCCCACGGCGGGGCACGACACCGACGAGGACGAGGAGATCGTGCGCGACTACGGCACGCGCCACGGCTTCAGAAGCGTGCGCTCGCTCTATTTAACGGACGACAGCCTCCGGGACGACGAGATCCGCGATACGATCCTCTGCGCGGATGTGATCTACGCCGGGGGCGGGAACCTGAAATTTTTGCTGGAGACCTGGCGGAGAACAAAGGCGGACGTCTACTTAAAGCAGGCGTTCCGTAACGGTACGGTGATCGCGGGGCAGAGCTCCGGCGCCATGTGCTGGTGCCGCCGCGGCTACGACAACTGCGGCATCGACGGCCGCTTCATGTTTTTAGACGGGCTGGATCTGATCCCCTATATCCTTTGCCCACATTTTGAGGACTGGCCATCGTTCCTTGAGGACGTGAAAATGCAGGAGCTGGACGGCCTCGGCGTTGACAACGACATCGTGATTTCCATCGCGGACGGGGATTATACCGTTGTGGACAGCGGCCGCAATCCCGCCCACACCGCCTATTACCTGCCCGCAGACGGGGAATACAAACCCATCGACATCATGCGGAATCACGTGCCGCTGCACGATCTGCCCTGAGAA
>CACZOP010000175.1 GCA_902782845.1 Oscillospiraceae bacterium
ACGGAGGCCGCTTCGGACGTTTTGCCGGACGGCTGCGTTCCGGACGCCGGGCGCTCCGTGATTTCTGCCGCTGTCCCTGAAGCTTCGGTTTCCCGGGACGTCCTTGCGTCCGTTTTGTGCGTGGACGTTTCTGTTGTGATCCCGGCGCTGCCGTCGGTGCTGTCCGGCGATTTCGGCTGCCGTGTGACCGCGAACCGCACGCCTGCCAGCAGCAGGACAAACACGGCCGCGGCGGCAAGCAGACGTACCCAGCGGACAGAGCGGGAAACCGGCGTGCGTTCCGCTTCTTCCGGCGGCAGAGGCGGTAGAGACGCTGCGGGATCCTTTGTCGCTGTTTCTTCCGAAGCGGCAAAATATGACGCTTCTTCCAGCAGGTCGTCGTCCAGATATTGCATCGCGTCGAGAATCTGATCCGCTCTCATGCCCGCACCCCCTCTCCTGCAAGATACGCCGCCAGTTTTTGCTTTGTCCGATACAAAACGGATTTCACGGTGTTCAGATTGATCCCGTCGGTTCCGGCAATGACTTCCGGCGATTCAAAATAATAAAAGCGCCGCACAAAAATACGCCTGTGCTCCGGCGGGAGGGTACGCAAAAAATCCGAAATCAGCCGACCTGTCTCCGCCGCGTCGAAATCTCCCTCGGTATCGCTTTGCGAGGGCAGGAATTCCGACAGCTCTTCCAGACAGGCAGTATACTCGCTTTTCCGTTTCGAAGCGTTGTTATACCGGAACTTTTTGATCGAAAGATTGCGGACGATACGGCTGAGATACGCGCCGAGATTCTCCGGCCTTGCCGGCGGGATGGCATTCCATGCGGCGAGCAGCGCGTCGTCCACCACCTCCTCGCAGTCCTCTTTTGCGCACAGGATCCCAAGGGACAGCTTATATAAAAGCCTCCCGTATTTCGCTTCGCTTTCGCGCAGCGCCTCTTCATCCCGCGCCCAATAGAGGGCGACGATCTCCCGGTCTTCCACTACGCCTCCCATAGAACCGGGATCTGCCTTGCAAATCCCGATCGGTCATTCCGTTTACGCCTCCGGGATCGCGCCGGTATACACCCGTTCGTCCTTTGGCAGAAAAAGATTTTTTACGTTCTGTATCAGCGTGCTGAGAGAATGGAATATAAACCGATCAATTTATCCATAAGCGTTCCCCCGGTCAAAACAATCAAAAAGGATTCCGTTAATTCCACGACGGCGGCGCGTCAAGATTTCCGGCGCCCACGGCAAGCCTGAGAATGGCTCTGGCGTCTTCCGCCGTGATATGCAGATCCCCGTTTACGTCCGCGGCGTTGAACTGCTCCCAGATAAACGGCGTCCAGAGCCCGACGCTTGCGCGAAGTGCAAGCCTTGCGTCGGCGGCGGTCAGGATCCAGTCGCGGTCCACGTCCCCGTTCATCCAGCCCTCACAGCGGACGCCGTCAGCGCCGAGATCGGGCGGGTAACCCTCCGCTCCGGTATCGCCATACCGCGCGGGATCTTCAGCAAACGCCGGCGTCTCCGTTACCGGGTCGGCGGAAACGCCCGGCGACAGGTAATCCCTCTCCGCCGCAAGAATATCCTCCCGCGCGTTCAGCGTGTTCAACAGCGCGTCGATATTCGCTTTTCCGGCGTCGGTGAGGAACAGGCGTTCCACCAGGCAAAAGCGCTCTTTGTCCGCCAGAGCTCCGTTCTCCCATGTATCAATCGCCTCCACGCGTTCCACGTATTCCGCGCCGAAATAAGCGGGATCATAGTTTCCCACAGGGAAAGAGTATTCATGCGTCATGGAAACGAGAATGTATTCCTCGATGGGACACGGCTGATTCGGAAGCTCCGTCTGTCCCGGCGGGGCGGTCTGATCTCCGCAAGCGGCGTTTGAGGCCATAACGGAAAATGACAGAAGGCAAAGCAGCAGTACAGCAAAACCGACGCTGCGGCGCACACGGGATTTTTTGAATGCAGCCATCGCGTTGACCTCCGGATGTGTTATTCATTCTGGAACCGTTCCGACAATAAAGTACCCGTATTCACGGAAATGAATGCGGGCAGTTTGTAAAAAAATTCTTTTCACTTAAAATACATGAACGCCTGGCACCTGATCATGCCGTTATAGAGCTTGCGGCGTTTATCCGCCTTCCGCCCGAAATACCGCTCGAAATCCTCATCGGCGGTAATGACCGTATAGCTGCGTCCGCGCATCTGCGGGAACCGCTGCCCCATCACGCGGTAGAGCCGTTCGGCGGCCTGTACGTCCAGCAATCGCTCGCCGTAGGGGGGATTCACGATCACCGTGGCCTTTTCCGTCTGCGGCGTGAAGTCTCTGATATCCCCCACCGCGAAGGTAACGTAATCCGCCACCCCCGCCCGCCGGGCGTTTTCTTCCGCCACCTGAACGGCGGCAGGATCGATATCGAAACCGTAGGCGTGGAATTCGTCGTTATCTTTCCGCAGTGCTGCGGCGGCTTTCCGCTCCCGTTCCCAGATTTCCGGCGGGACCTGCCGCCATTCCTCCGCCGTGAAGCTGCGGCCCAGCCCCGGCGCGATATGCAGCGCCATCAGCGCCCCTTCGATCAGGATCGTGCCGGAGCCGCACATGGGATCGTACAGCTGATGATACGGCCGCAGACGCGAGATGTTGCACAGCGCGGCGGCCAGCGTTTCTTTGAGCGGCGCGGCGTTGGCGGCGGGACGGTAGCCCCGCTTGTGCAGCCCTCTGCCGGAAGTGTCGATGCACAGCGTGACCACGTTTTTCATAATAGAGAACTGGAGCTGATACAGCGCTCCCGTCTCCTCAAACCACGGAATACGGTATTTTGTTTTCAGCCGTTCCACCACCGCTTTTTTGATGATGGACTGGCAGTCGCTTACGCTGAACAGGTCGGAATTCAGCGAATACCCCTTCACCGGGAAACGGTCGGTTTTACCGATCCAAAGCTCCCACGGCAGCGCTTTCGTTCCCTGAAACAGTTCTTCGAAGCTGTGGGCTTCAAAGCTGCCCACCAGCACCTGGATCCGCTCGGCGTAGCGGCAGCGGATGTTCGCCCTGGCCAAAAGCGCCTCGTCGCCCGAGAACAATACTCTGCCGTTCTCCGCGCGCACGTTCCCGGCGTCCATCTCCCGCAGTTCCTCCGCGATCAGTCCCTCCAGCCCCAACAGGCAGGGAACGCAGAATTCCATTTGCATCTTTCATATTCTCCTTTACTCTTCGTCAACTGTTACAAAAACAACCTTGCTCCCGCCCGGCTTCAGGTATTTCGCTTCGCTCTCGGCCGTTTTGCCGGCGGCCACGTCGCCCACCCGCACACGGAAGGTAAGCCCGCCCAGGTAGCCGTTTTCATCCGTCCGCTTATAATAAACGCAAACGTTTTTCTGCGGCTGTTCCGTTTTGTTTTCCACCGTCAGCCGACCGTCGGTATAGGTGATGCGCAGCTTCTCCGTCTGCACCGAAAGCCTTTCGGCATAGGGGTCGGCATAAGAGACCGACACCGCCGGATCCTGCGTTTCGATCAGCGCGGCGCCGCTCTGCTCCACCGCCGTGAGCCGCCCGCCCACAGGCAGCGCGCTCACAAAAAAGCGATAGGCCGTTTTCCCGCAGGTCACGGTGAATTCCAACCCGCGGTAGGCCACGGGCGAAAGGTTCACCAGCTCCGCCGCCGCGGCGTTTTTCACTTCTTTTCCGTCGGTATCCTCGGGGAAAACGCCCGTATAGGCGTACAAACGGGTGAGATACAGCCCGCTTTCCACCTCCACGCCCTTTTGCTTTGCTTCGGCCAGCACCGCGGCGTATTCCGCTTCCCGGACCACGGTTTTATCCTGCGCGGGAACGGCCGCACCGCCGTTTGAGGACGCGGAACGGCCGCAGGCGCTTAAGAACAGCGCCGCGGCTATGATGATATGAATAACGCAGATGCTCCGTCTGTTCACCATCATTCCGATCCATCCTTTTTCTTCATTAATACGTAAAATCGTAATACACGATGTCGCTTTCCATGCTTACCAGCTTATTCTGCAGCGGGACCACCAGCAGCATCGCGCTGTTTACACTGATCTCCGCCTGCACCGAGTGCTGCATCCGGACAAGCGTGCCGTCCGGCGCGATTTCGGCCGTCAGGGTCAGGTTCTTATAGGTCACGTGGTAATCGGG
>CACZOP010000176.1 GCA_902782845.1 Oscillospiraceae bacterium
CGGTGCCTTTATGCGGGAACGGCAAAAAACGAACGTTTCGGCCGGCTTCCTGTTTCGGTGATCGTTCTGACGTCTGCCCCTTCGGTCACGAAAGACGCCCTGCATTACCGGCAGGGGATAAAGCCGCTGCTGATCCTCTCGGAACAGCCTTTGTTTGTCGCCGGGGCGTTCTGCCTCATGCGCCGGCGGAAAGAACCGACAGGCGGGGAGCAGGCAGATCCCGATTTGATCCCGGATTCATAATAACAGGAGGCCTGTATGAAAAAGCTTACCTTCGGCACGCCCGAATCCCTCGTGCCTTCAAAATTCTGCGAAAACTTCAAATGGGAAGAAACCCCGGTGGCTTTCGATACGTCGGCCATTGCGTTCCGCAAGACCCGCGGCGGCGTGCTGCTGGAATATAAAGCGGCGGCGGACACCCATTTCTACGGCTGCGGCCTGCAGTTCTGGGAATTCGATCACGCCGGGCACAAGCTCACCCTGCGCTGCAATGCCGACCCTCTCACCCCCTCCGGCGACACCCACGCGCCCGTGCCGTTTTTCGTCACCGACAAGGGCTACGGGATCTACGTCGACACCGCCCGTTACGCCGAGATCTATTTCGGCGCGCAGAAGCCCGGCGACAGCTTTGAACCGGACGAAAACTATGTCGTCAGGCTCAGTACCGACGAGCTCTACGCCGCAAGGATGGCGGAGAACAACACCTACGTGGATATCTTCGTCCCAAACTGCGAGGGTGTGGACCTGTATCTCATCGAAGGAGAGACGATCACCGATATTGTTTCCCAGTATAACCGTATGGCGGGCGGGGGACCGGAGGTTCCGGAATGGGCGCTGGGCGTGCTCTACCGCTGCAACGGCACCTATTCCGATCGGCAGATCCTGGAGGTCGCCTCTTATATGCGCGAAAACGACCTGCCCTGCGATATCATCGGCGTGGAGCCCGGCTGGCAGACCCACGCCTACGCCTGCACCTACGTCTGGAATCCCGAGCGGTTTCCCGATCCGGCGGGTTTTGTGGGCAAACTGAAAGAAATGGGCTATCACGTGAATCTGTGGGAGCATGCCTACGTTTACCCTGCCTGCCCCATCTACGACGAGATAAAGCCCTACAGCGGCGACTATACCACCTTCCGGGGGCTGGTGCCCGATTTCGCCCTGCCGGAGGCCCGCAGGATCTTCGCCGACTTCCAGAAAAAACTTGTGGAGATCGGGATCGACGGCTTCAAGGCGGACGAGTGCGACGGCAGCGACAACACCGGCGGCTGGGCCTTCCCCAACCACGCCTCCTTCCCCTCGGGGCTGGACGGCGAGCAGTACCATAACCTGCTGGGCACCCTCTATGCCGGTACCATGCATCAGGCGCTGGATTATAAACCCACGCTTTCGGAGATCCGCGCTCTGGGTGCTCTTGCGGCGCCCTATCCCTTCGTGCTGTATTCCGACCTCTACGACCACAGGGGCTTTGTGCGGGCGCTGGTGAATTCCGGCTTTTCGGGTCTTCTCTGGTCCCCGGAGCTCCGGGGTGTGGGCAGTAAAAAGGAACTGCTGCGACGGCTGCAGACCGTCACCTTCTCGGTACAGTGTCTTGTGAACGCATGGAACTGCGCCAAAATCCCGTGGCTGGATTACGACTGCGTGGAGGAGGTGCGGGAGATCCTTTCGATCCGCCGTCAGCTCATCCCCGGGCTGAAAGCGGCGTTCGACCGCTACCGCGATACCGGCGTGCCTCCCGTGCGCGCGCTGGTGATGGATTATACGAACGATCCCGCTACCTTTGGCATCGACGACGAATACCTTTTCTGCGACGACCTGCTTGTAGCCCCGATCATAGGGACCGAAAGCGACAGCAGGGAAGTCTACCTCCCCGCAGGCAAATGGGCGGATTTTTACACCGGGCTTCCCGTCCCCTCCGGAAAATTCACCGTTACCACCGAAAAGATCCCGGTATACCGGAAAATCGGAGACTGACGGGAAAATATCACAGATCTGTTTTTCGGATTCATCGAAGAATTCGCCGCGTTCAGGCAAAAAGAACGAAGCTGCCGTTTTCTTCCGTGAATCCTTTTTTTAATTGACAAGCTTCTTTTTTGTTGATATAATTTTTATACTAATGTGAATAAGGATTGGAAATTATGGTTCAGAGTAAAGGCAGACGTACGATCGCTTTGATGCTGACGCTGTTTCTTTTTTTGAGCGTCAGCGCGCCCGTATTCCGCTGTGCGGCGGAAACCGTTCCGGGGCTTTCGGACGAAAACCCGGCTGCGACGGAGCCCGGAAATACGGACGATTCCCCCGCGCCCGCTTGCGCCCAAACCGGGGCGCACGTTTATGAGACCTTCACCTTTGCCGGAAACGGGAAGCACACCGCCGTCTGCGCGCTCTGCGGCGAAACCGCCGATTTTTTCTGTGAGTATCCCGAAGCATATCAGCCGGACGGAGACGGCTTCCACAGCCGGACCTGCACCGTTTGCGGCGGCAGCCTCCGGGAGCTCTGCGTTTACACCGAAACCGTCACGCCTCCCACGGAAGACGCGGCGGGCTATACCGCGCACATATGCGAAAAATGCGGCGATTCCTACACGGACGCCGAACGTCCCGCGGAGAAAGACCGCCCCGAAAGCCGGATCCTCGGCGACGTGAACAACGACCTCCGGATCACGGCGGAAGACGCCCGCAACACGCTGCGCGCCGCCGTTTCCCTCGAAAACCTCGAAGCCAAAGACCTTCCCTATGCGGATCTGGACGCCGACGGCTTTATAAGAGCTTCCGACGCCCGCCTGTCGCTGCGCGCCGCGGTGGGGCTGGAACCGATCACCGAACGCCACGATTATCGGGTGAAAGTGAAAACCAAAGCGACCTGCACCGCCGCCGGAACGCTTGCTTTCGAATGCGTCTATTGCGGTAAGAGCGGAGAAACGGAGATCCCCGCCGCCGGTCACCTGCTGAAAGAAACAAAGCGGACTGCGCCTACCTGCACCAAAGACGGCGGCTATACCGTTAAATGCACGGTGTGTGGTTATCTCAAGGAAACCGTGCTGCGGGCCGCAGGCCATCAGATGCAGGAAACCGGGCGCGTGGAGCCCACCTGCACCGGAGACGGCTTTGTTGCCTATGCCTGCGCGGTCTGCGGTTACGTCGAGAACGCCGTTTTGCCCGCCGCCGGCCACGCCTGGGTATCGGCGACGCCTGAGGCGGCCGCCCACTGCGCGAACTGTGATCTGAAAGAAACCGGCTGGACGCAGATCAACGGCAACTGGTATTATTTCTATGAAGACGGCAGCCGTGCGGACGGAAAGGTCCGGATCGACGGCCTTGTATACAGATTTGTCAACGGTGTTTCCCAAACGGGAAAAACAGGCGCGAGGCCCCGGGTCGCGGTGCTGGGCGATTCTCTGGTGGCGGCTCTGGATATCTATATCAACGACAGCCAGATCGATTTCTACGGGAAAGTCAGCCTGCACGTGAATACCATGGCGACCAAAAAGATACAGGGCAGCTCCCGCACGATCCTCGGCGAGCTGGACGGCAGGGATTACGACGTGGTGATCCTGCTGGTGGGCGTCAACGACCTGACCTATGGCGATTCCGCGTGGAAAGAATCATACCGCAGCGTGATCCGCAATGTGAAGAGCCGCTCTCCGGGATCGGAGATCTACGTGCACTCCATCCTGCCCGTCAATCAGGCGCGGGCGCAGGCAAACGGCTATTCCACTGTGACCGTTCAGCGGATCAACAACAAAAACGCCGTGCTCAGAGCGCTTGCCGCGGAAGAACACGTCGGCTTTTTGAACGCCACGCCGGTGCTCGGCACCAACAACGGCCAGCTGCCGTACGACGCCGCCGGCGACGGGCTCCATATCGGCAAAAAGTACAGCCAGATCTGGCTGCGGTGGATCAAAGAAGAAGTCTGCTGATCCTCTGTCTCCTCAGATTTTTCGCGCCGTACGATTAAAAGCAGCTCCCGCCGCCGGCTGACTGAGGAACTGTCTCCGAAAGAATTGCCGCCGGGCGGCAGATTTCATTGCACCGCCGGACAGAGAACCTATATAAGAAAACTGCGGCATATACCGCAGTGGATTGTTACAGAAAAAGAGGAAACGCCATGTCAAAAATCACCCCGCTGCATCAAAATGTAAAACTTCTGCTCACCGTTACCAGCGACAATCACATCGACCATAAGCACCCTATCCCCGCGCTGCCTATGTATTGGCTCACCCAATCCGTAAAGGATTCCGCCAAAAGCGCCCATACCGTGGACGCCTATATCTCGGTGGGGGACGTGACCTCCCGGGGCAGCGAAAAAAACTGGACGATGGCGCAGCGCTGCTTCAGTAAGGCTGTGCCCGCAAAGCAGATCTTCCTTACAGTGGGCAACCACGACCTGTGGGCGGACGAAAGCTACGAAGCCGCCGAGGAACGCTATCTCAGGCATTCCAACCGGATCTGCAAAACGGAACACACGAAAACCTGGTTCTCCCACACGGTGAACGGTTATAAGCTCATCTTCCTCGGCAACACCAAAGACGCGGGCTGCGAAGCGCATCTGGGCGAAGACCAGATCCGATGGCTGAACGAAGAACTGGACGCGGCGGCAGGGGCCCCCGCCTTTGTGTTCTGCCACCAGAGCCTCAACGGCCGCCACGGCCTCCCCCGCACGTGGGACAGGGATGAATCCGCCACCGACCCCATGGAGGGCGGTATCGGCACGGAATCGGACGAAGTCGCCGCTATCCTCAAGGCGCATAAAAACGTGTTTTATATCAGCGGCCACTCCCACATGGGGCTCTGCGGCGAAAAAAGAAAAGCCGCCGAGGGCTATGCCAGCTTTGAGGAGGAGGACGGGGTGACCCTCGTGAACCTCCCGAGCCTTGCCTGCGGCAACCACCACGGCGACGACCGCGCCATGGGCGTCGGCATGGTCATCGAGGTCTACGAAGACAAAGTGGCTATCCGTCCCCGTAACTTCGCCCACCGCTCCATGAACCGCAAGGTGGCCATCAAAGACGGCAAGCCCTATTGGGAGCAGGCGATCCGGTAAACCGAGAGAAAAAACAGTTTCAACGGGAAAATTCCGATTCTCTGTTGTTTTTCTGACAGGAAAGCGGCTGCGCCGCTGCGCAGAGCGCTTTCGTATCCGCCAACGCCCGCCCCGAAGGGCAAATCGGCGGGCATTACAATCATTTTTGTTTAATAGAAAACCGGGAAGTTTCCTGTCAAAAAAATCCCGCGGCCAAACCGGCTGCGGGATTCCTGCGTCTTGGAAAATTTCTTATTTCATCAAACTGAACAGCAGTTTGAAATAGGATATGAACATCTGCGCCAGCGCTTTCATCAGGTTGAAGGGGTAGCTGTAGATGGTGGCGGCAAACGATTGGTCGCGCTTTGTCCCGCCGCTTTCGCCCGCGGCAGTCTTCTTGACGGCGTAGCTGTCTATGAGCGAGGTTTCGCCGGTGTCGTCGTTCACCACATAGGCGTTGAACACCAGTTTCCCGCCTTCGATCTGCACCGTGGCGAAGCAGCCGCCCATATCGCGGGTGGAATACTCCACAGCCGCCACGTCGTGGATGGGAGGCATGGCGTTGTCGTTGATCACGTAACGCTTGGTGCCCGCGGTGGAGGGAATGATGTAGCAGGTGCCGTCGGGATCCACCGCAAAGGAGGTTTCTTCTCCATGGAAGCTCTCGGTCACATAGGTGATATCTTCAACGGCTTTTTCGGCTTTAACCTGCTTCGTGCGCATATACATATGATCGTGGCCCGAAAGCACCAGGTCGATATCCAGCGTGTCGATCAGGGGCAGCAGGTCGTTACGCATGGCAACGGTGTCGGGCTTGTTGATGTTCTTGCCCGCGGAGTAAAGGGAACGGTGCATCAGCAAAACCTTCCACATGGCGTCGGAGCCGTTCATGTCGTTAATGAGCCAGTTGCGCTGCGCCGCGCTCATGGGATACATGTCGTTGGTGTTCAGCACCGCGAAATGGGCGTTGCCGTAGTCGAAGGAATAATAAACGCCCTCGATGCTGCGGTTCTCGCTTTCATCCAGACAGAAAGTATTCTTAAAGCAGTTGGTGTTCAGCTTGTTTGTGATGTTGCCGTCGTGGTTGCCCGCCACCGGCACGTGGGTCATCCGGTTGTTTGCAAAGGCGAAATTCTTAAAATACCAGTCCCACTCGTCGTTGGTGTTGTCGTTCACGTAGTCGCCCAGATTGACGCAGAATTCCGCGCCGGGCAGCGTGTCCGCGGCGGCCTGCATGGTTTTTGCGGCGTGAGCGAAATTCTCGTCGCTGCTTGCCTGCACGTCCGCGATGGTAATGAACGAAAAGCTGTCGTCCTTATCGTCGGTAACAAAGGAGCACGCTTCGCTCCATTCGTTCGCCGCAGCGTCCCCCACCCGGTAGGTGTAGGCGGCGCCGGGTTCCAGATCGGTCACAGACACCTGATGGGAATACTGCCCCCGGTAGAGCGTCGCCTTGCCGGAATAGCTTTTTGCGCCTGCAAAGCTGCCGTCAAAATCGGCGGTTTTTATCAGCTGCAGGTCGCTCCCCGCTTTGTTTTCGGTGAACCAGCAAAAACCCCGGCCTCC
>CACZOP010000177.1 GCA_902782845.1 Oscillospiraceae bacterium
AAGTTTCATGCTCAGTTCCTCGGTTTTTTACAAAAAAATAAGATACAGGGTAATCATAGCACACTTTGCCGGCGATTGCAACGGTTTGTTTGATATATTTTTGCCCGTTTTACCTTGTGTCCCATTGCAAAATATGGTAAAAAAATAAACATCTCAGTATTTCTCCTATTTCTCGTTTTGACTTTCCTTCTGCTTTTAGACGTAAAATCTCGTTTTCATATCCGCAGATGTATCGATAGCTTTTTGCTATAAAAATTCCTCCTATGATACTATTCTCATTGTATCATAGGAGAGTTCTTTTTTCTATTGTCCGTTTTTACTGGACTTGTTCAGTTCACTGAGCAGGGATCCTTTTTTCAAAGTATTCCGACGTTCGGAACGTCGTTTTCCGGCGTCAGCGGGCCGCGAACGCGGTCAACAGTTCCCGCGCCGTTTCCAGGAACGTTTTGATGTGATTGAGCACGCTCCGATACCACGTCGCGCTGTCGCCGGTGCCATCTTTGGCGAAGGCTGTGAAGCCGCTGAAATCACCGAGCCATTCAAAGCCGGTGATCCAATAAGCATCCGAAGAGATTTCGGTAAAATCCGGGGAAATATAAAACCGGCCGAAGGCAAAGCCGTCCGCATATTCGCTGCTCCAATCGGGATCGTAGGCGAGCAGCACGTGGTTGCCGTCTGCATCGTCGTAGGCGGCGGTGAGCAACACCGGCGATCCCACGGAATCAAAGGTGTGCAGGGCGTGAACGTTCAGCAGCGCCAGATCCCCGCCCGCAACGGTTTCATACAGCTTTTTGAGCTGCGCCCGGTACCATGGGCTGCCGGGGAAGTTGGCGGCGGTCATCAGCGCATAGGCAGGGGTCTCCTGCCACTCGTAATAGTTGATGGCACTGATAAGGGCAGGGGCGCTTTCCAGATCGCGCACGGTTTCGGCGCCGGGCTGCAGCGCGCGCAGATCCAGCAGTCCGTAGTGCTGCAGGGCTACCGCCATAGCGATCCCCCAGGCAGAGGAATCCCATGGGAACGCCCGGCTGAGCAGCGCGTCCCTGACGGCTGCCAGCCCCAAGGGCGTTGCCCCAAGCGTGCGGCTGAAGTTTTTCAGCAGCGCCAGAAAATCCGCCTCCTCCATATAATAATCGGAAAAGGCGAGGGTCTCTATGCCGTCATAAGAAAACGAAAGCTTATTCACACCGAAAACGTCCAGCTCGTTGTCAAAGGAGAACACCTCATCCGGCCGCAGCAAAAGCGGCGTGAAAACGGCATAGAGCGATAGGTTTTCGTTGACGGCGATTTCTTCGTTTCCTTGGTAGACCACGTCGCCGCCGGGAACGGTGCTCCAGCCGATGCAGGCCTTATCGTCCAGTAAAAGACACGTGCAGTCTTCCACATAGTCGGTTTCGCCTGCCCGGAGGCATTTGACCGCGGCGGGGATGGCTTTGTCAAGATAATAGCTGACGGTGCGCACATCCTCGGGGGGTGTGCGGGAAACGCGGGTTACCCGGAAACCGTAGGCGTCTTCGTTATTGAACGCCGTCAGGCGCAGGCGCACGATGCGCCCGGGCACGTAGACGGTCCGGCCCGCAGGATCGTCAGCCCTGAAAATTTCAAGGACCTCTTCCCCGGCCTCCAGCGTCAGCGTGTCGCTGCTGAGCACGTCAACAAACGACGCGTTGTTAAAAAACGCTTCCGCCTGCTGCGCTTTTTCGGGGTCCGACTGCGCGGCTTCCATCATTTCGTTGATCTCCCGCAGGGTGAGCGTCACGGTTTCGCCGTTTTCATCCATATATACCACTGCGCCCGGCGCAAGGAAGGAGTCTGTCGAAAATGTGAGAAAAAAGCCGTCCGTTTCTTCGGGGTAGGTGTATTCCCAGATTTTTTCGCAGTTCTTTTCATAAGGATGGGCGCTTTCGGGCAGCGCGTCACCGGCGGCCGCCGGGAAGGCGAACAGCCCAAGGCACAACGCCGCCGAAAGCAGGAGACACAAACACTTTTTCATTTTTTCTACCTACCTTTCTTGTTTTCACTTATTAGGATAACAAATCGATATCATAAAGTCAAGCTATAACGATAATTGCATAAAAACTGCGCGTATCTGCATCTGCCGGGCAGGAAAACAACACTTGGTCCGGTATTTTCTGCACTTGTCCCGCTTTGCTTGAACCGAAGGGAAAGGTGCGGTATACTGTAAAATGGATGAAGACGCCATGGCAGGAGGGAACGCGTATGCGGATTGCGATTTGTGACGACAGAGAAGAGGACCGGGAGGCGCTGCGGCAGTATGCGGCCGATTTCTTTTCGGAGAAAAATATGGAGGCGGAGGTCTCCGTTTTTGCCTCCGGCGAGGCGCTGCGCGGCGCGCAGGGAACGCCCTTTGATCTGATTTTGCTTGATATTGAACTTGGCGACGACAACGGCATCCGGCTTGCCGGCGACATTTTGCGGAAGCACAGAAACACCGTGATCATCGTCGTGACCTCCTACGGCCACTATCTTGACGACGCTATGGACCTGCATGTGCTTCGCTTTATCACAAAGCCCGCAACGCGGGAACGCGTTTTTTCGGCGCTTGCCCGGGCGCTTTCCGAACTGGAGGAGCACACGCTCCCGGTGCCGCTGCTCTCCCACGCGATCCTTCAACTGCCCGTCGGGGAGATCGTGTATCTGGAGGCGCATATGAAGCGGGTGACGGTCTGCGCCGTCGGCGGGCGCTACGAAACGCGCAAGCCCCTGAAGGAGTTCCGGGTTTTGCTTCCTGCGGGGTGCTTCGGCGTGCCCCACGCCAGCTTTCTTGTGAACCTGCATTATATCCGGGAGTTCTCAAGAAACGAGATCAAACTGGCTCGGCCGTATGACGCTGTGCGCATCCCGGTGACGAACCGGAAGCAGGCGCTGTTCAGAAAACAGTTTATGGCGTTTATCGGGGAGGACCACTGAATGAATAAAATCGTCATAGATCTCCTGCTGTATTTTTCGGAGACTGTATTCTTTTTATACTACGCATCCTCCCTTTATGCCGGAAAGCGCGCTTTTGCTGTGCGCGCAGTGGTGGCGCTGCTGATCCACGCGGTGCTGTTTGCGGTGTATCAGCGGCAGATCGTTTTACTCAACGCCCTGCTTTTCGGGGTGTTGTATGCCGCCGCGTTTTATTTTTTGTATGATATTTCTCTGAAAACCGCCGCCTTCCAGTCAACGCTCTTCGTGCTTGTGATGTTCGCTTCGGAATTGGCTGTCATGGGCGTCGGCACGTTGTTTTTCAGGGATTTCAACGCCATGGACAACGACGCCTTCGCCTACATTTACGTGGTCGTGACCAGCAAGCTGCTGTTTTATTCCCTGATGCTTGCGGTGATGAAGCTGTGCGCCCTGAAGGACAAAGGGCGGCCGCGGGACCGGCAGTTCTGGCTTTTGCTGATCATGCCGTTTTCGGGGATCGTGATGATGCTCCTGTTCCGGTATATGGCGTATACGGCCCCCTTCACCGGCGCCACGAACCTCCTTGTGACCGTCGCCTCCGTGACGATGCTCTTTGCAAACATGGCGGTGTTTGTGATCTACGAGCGCGCCGTTAAGAACGCGAAGGAGCTCTACGAGCTGCGGGCAGCCCGCTATAAGCAGACAATGGACCGGCAGTATTATGAAATGATCGCGCAGGCAAATCTGGATATGCGGGTGTTTTCTCATGACGTAAAGCATCATCTGTCAATTCTACGGGACATGGACGACGCCGACGGGATCCACGCCTACATCGACGCGATGCATCTGGACATCCGGCATTTCGACGCTGTTGGGGTGAGCAAAAACAAAATGCTGGATCTGGTATTGAGCAAGTATCTCCGTCTTTGCGAAGCCGAGGGCGTCCGTTTCTCCGTTGACGTAAAAACGGCAAATCTGCGTTATATCGACGACGCGGATCTGACGACGCTTGCGGGAAATCTGCTGGACAATGCCCTTGAAGCTGCGCGGGAAGCCCCCGACCCTTTTATTGATTTCGTTGTGTTTTCAAAAAACGCACTGTTCGACGGCCTCATCATTCGCAACCGCAGCAAAACGCCGCCCATCGCATCGGACGGCCGCCTGCATACGCGCAAAAGCCGGAAGGAGCTGCATGGCCTCGGTCTCCTCAGCGTGCAGAGGGCGGTAAAAAAATACGGCGGGATCTTCGACTGGGACTATGACGCTGCCGCCGCCGTGTTCCGGGTCAGCATCGCTTTCCCGAAATCGGAAAAACCGTCGTAAGGACCCGCGCGATCCAAAAGAACGCGCGAAACGGTTTATTTATGAAAACACAAGCAGCCGCCGCAGATATTCTTTCAAAAGGCCGCGGAAAAATCACGTGTGCGTCGGGGAAATTTTTGCTTTTTCGCTTGCCTACCGATGGGAAGTATGCTATACTAACAATGTATACCCCAAGGCAACCGAAAAGCAAAGGAGCGTGTAAGATGGAACCCATCAAAGTGGATTTCTCCGACAACGGAAAAAAGAAAAAAAGTGTAAAAGACGTGTTTATCC
>CACZOP010000178.1 GCA_902782845.1 Oscillospiraceae bacterium
ATCACCTGGTTTCGTTGATCGTGCCGCCCTCCGCCACGCGCACGGTTTTCATCACGCGGGGAGACACGGGCGTTTCGCCGCTTCTTTCGGCGTTCGCGATCCCGTCCACAACGTCCATACCCTCCAGCACCTTGCCGAACGCGGCATAGTCGCCGTCGAGGAAGGTGGAATCCTGCACCACGATAAAGAACTGGGAGCCTGCGGTGTTATACATACTCTCGGGGTTCGTCTGGCTGCCGCGCCGCGCCATCGAAACCACGCCGCGGGTATGCGAAAGGTCGTTTTTATGGCCGTTGTTGCTGAATTCGCCCTCGATCTCATAGCCCGGACCGCCGGTACCGTTGCCGTCCGGGTCGCCGCCCTGGATCATAAAGCTGGGGTCGATCCGATGGAAGGTCAGGCCGTCGTAAAAACCGGAATTCGCAAGGGAGATAAAATTCTGCACGGTGATGGGGGCGATATCCTTATAAAGCTCCATCACGATACAGCCGCCCTCGTCCATTTCGATGATCGCCACGGGGTTCTTGTTGTCGGCGTACTGCTGCGCGATCTCCTCCAGAGAAGCGCCGTTTGCGGCCGCCTGATCCTTCGCGCCGTTCAGGCTGGCAGAGGCGTTTTTCATGTTGCTGCCGCAGCCGGTGAGCGCCAGCAGGAACAGCGCCGCCAAAAGCGCCGCGCACGATCTGATACCCTTTTTATTCATTTTCATTTCACTCCTTATTCCGTTTGGGCGGGAGCCGCCGCCTGCGGGATCTCAACCGGATCCGCCGCGGGCAGAACGCCCTCCATCAGTTTCTTGAAGTCTTCGCCGTCGATCTTTTCAAAGCGGATCAGATAGGCCGCCAGCTCGTCGAGCTTGCCGCGGTGCGCCCGCAGGAGCGCTTCGCACTTTCCGTAGGCCGCCATAATAATACGGTTGACCTCTTTGTCGATCTCCATGGCGATCTCTTCCGAATAATTCCGCACGGTGCCGTAGTCCTTGCCGAGGAAGACCTCGTCGTGGCCGGAGCCGAAGGTGATGGGGCCGAGGGAGTCGCTCATGCCGTATTTGGTCACCATGTTCCGGGCGATCTCGCTGGCCCGCTCGATATCGTTGGAAGCGCCGGTGGTGATATCCGAGAATACGATATCCTCGGCGATCCTGCCGCCCAGCAGGATGACCAGCTCCTCTTCCATCTTTTTGCGGGAGCGGTACATTGTGTCCTCCTGCGGCATCGACATGGTATAGCCGCCCGCCATGCCGCGGGGGATGATGGACACCTGATGCACCGGGTCCTGCCCCTCCTGGAAGTAGGTGGCGACGGCATGGCCCGCCTCGTGGTAGGCAGTGAGCTTTTTTTCGTGCTCCGAGATCTTGTGGGATTTCTTTTCGGTGCCCACCACGACCTTGATGGTCGCTTCCTCGATCTCGGCCTTTGTGATCGCTCTGAGCCCTCTGCGGGCGGCCAGCAACGCCGCCTCGTTGAGCAGGTTTTCAAGATCCGCGCCGGTAAAGCCCACGGTCGCCTTGGCGATCTCTCCGAGCTTCACGTCCGGCGCCAGCGCCTTGTTCCTGGCGTGGACCTTCAGGATCTCTTCTCTGCCCTTGATATCGGGATATCCCACGGTCACCTGCCGGTCGAACCGGCCGGGGCGCAGCAGCGCGGGATCCAGAATGTCGGGGCGGTTGGTGGCGGCCAACACGATCACGCCTTCGTTTTCCACAAAGCCGTCCATTTCCACCAGCATCTGGTTCAGGGTCTGCTCGCGCTCGTCGTGTCCGCCGCCCATGCCGGCGCCTCTGTGCCGGCCCACGGCGTCGATTTCGTCGATAAAGATGATTGCGGGCGCGTTTTTCTTCGCCTGGTCGAACAGGTCGCGTACGCGGGATGCGCCCACGCCCACATACATTTCAAGGAAGTCGGAGCCCGAAATGGATAAAAACGGCGCGTCCGCTTCGCCTGCCACAGCCTTTGCCAGCAGGGTCTTACCGGTACCGGGAGGGCCCACAAGCAGCACGCCCTTGGGAATGCGCGCGCCCAGCTCCTTGTAGCGGTCGGGGTTCTTTAAAAATTCAACGATCTCGCTGAGCTCCTCTTTTTCCTCATCCGCGCCTGCCACGTCCTTGAAGGTCACCTTGTTCTTTCCGTCCTTCAGGGTCTTGATCCGGGCTTTCCCGAAGCTGAGGCTGCGTGTGGTTTCGCCCATGAGGCTCTGGTTCATCTTCCGCATCATCACCATCATCAGCACAACGATGATCCCGATGGAAAGCATCGTGGGCAAGAGGCTCAGCAGCCAGGAATTGGAGGAACCGGCCTTGTAGTCGTATTTGACCGGCGTTTTGGGGTTTTTCGCGTTGTAGTCCATCACGTAGGCGTGGACGTCTTCATAAAAGAGCGTCACGCTGGGAACCGTGTATTTGCGTTCCCTGTCGTCTTCGTCCGCCCGCAGCCTGTAGGTCAGGACGCCGCTGCTCAGGTTCAGCTCATAGGCTTCCACTTTGTCTTCCCGGAACAGATCCACCATTTCATAATAGGTCATCCGCTTTTCCGACCCGGCGTTCTGATAGAAGAACCAGATCGAAAGGATCATGATCAGGGGAAGCAGCAGAAACGGCAGGAACTGCCCGTATTTTCTCGTTTTCTCGTTCATGCACACGCTCCTTCCTTACGCCTTGTTCTCATAGATCTCACGTTTGAGCACGCCCACGTAGGGCAGGTTCCGATATACCTCGTCGTAATCGAGGCCGTAGCCCACGATAAACTCGTCCGGCACCTCGATCCCCTTGTAATCGGCATAGATGTCCACGCTTCTGCGCTCGGGTTTGTCGAACAGCGTGCAGATGCGGATGGAATTGGGGTCGCGGGCGTAAAGCAGATCCATCAGGTAATTCAGCGTCATGCCGCTGTCGAGGATGTCCTCCACGATCAGCACGTCGTAGCCCCGGATATCCCGGTCCAGATCCTTTAAGATCCGCACGGTGCCGGAGGATTTCACGCCGCTGCCGTAGCTGGAAACCGCCATAAAATCAATGTTGCAGGGGATGGAAATGCTGCGCATCAGGTCGCTCATAAACACGATGGAGCCCTTTAAGATGCTCACCAGCAGCAGATTGCGGTCTTTGTAATCCTCGCTGATCTGCGCGCCGAGCTTTTTCACCGTCTCGGCCAGCGTTTCCTCCGAATAGAGGATATAATCAATGTCATCATGAAGCATATCTTTCCTTGTCCGCAAAGCCCCCTGCCTTCCCTCGGCGGAGCCGCGGCTGCCTTTCTGTGTTTAGTTTACCGTTATATCAAGGGAATTATAGCCGTGTTTTCTTAAAAATCTCTGATTATTTTTTCTGAATTTCATCCGGACCCGAAACCAGGATCCGCAGAATCCTTTCGGTGTTCCCGTCGGGCAGGCGGGAAGCGTCCGCGCCGCCGCAGGGCGTAAAGATCACACCCCGGCTGTCGGCAAGCACGGGCATCCGGTCCCGCGCCTCCGGCGGGATCTTTTTCTCGTTCATCAGCTTTTTCAGCGACTTGGAGCAGCCGCGCTTTTCGAGCGTGATCCTGTCGCCGGGCTGCCTGATACGAAGTTTTATTATAGCATCTATTTTTGAAAAATCAACAGGAAAGCTGTTAATTCTTTCTTTTTCCGATTCTTTCGCACCTTCTTCGCAAACCAGCGCCAGCGTATAGGCGCCGAAACGGAACACGCCGCCTTTTTCTTTTTCGATCGCAACCGTTTCCGGCGGCGCGGCCTGCGGTTCCGGCGTCCGCGCGGATACCGTCAGGGTTCCGTCTGCGATCGCCGCCGTCTGCCCGCCGGGCAGAGTAACGGAAAAGCGTGCGTCGGAGAGATGCGCTTCCAGCAGCAGAACGTGCCGCGCTTCGGCCTCCCCCGCGCCGCGGTCCGATAAAAACCGCCGCAGAACGCGCCTGCGGATCGCCGTGTGCAGATCCTTCAGCCGCCCGCAGTCCAACGCCCGGGCGCCCGCCAAAGCTTCTTTATAACGCGCTTCCGCCACGGACGCGAGAAAAGCTTCGTCCTCCCGCAGGAGCGCGGCGCAGCGCAGCGCGTTGTTTTCAAAGGCCGGAAAGCTCTCTTTCAGCGCGGGGACCGCCCGGTGCCGCAGCCGGTTGCGGACATAAGCGTCGGTTTCGTTGGTGGCGTCGGTCATAAACCGCAGCCCCCGGTCGGCGCAATACGCCTCGGTCTCCTCCCTGAAGCACCCGATCAGAGGCCGGATGATCCTGCCCCGCACGGGCGGGATGCCGCATAGGCCGGCAAGCCCGCTCCCCCGCGCCAGATTGATGAGCATCGTTTCGGCGGCGTCGGAAGCCGTGTGGGCGGTGGCGATTTTGTCCGCCGCTTCTTTTTCAAAGCACGCATACCGCACGCGGCGGGCGCAAAGCTCGGTGCTTTCGCCGGTTTCGGCGGCAAGGGCTGGCACGTCCGCGCGGTGCACCGAAAGGGGGATGTTCCTCGCTTCGCAAAACGCCCGCACGAACCGCTCGTCCCGGTCCGCTTCCGCTCCGCGGATCCCGTGGTTCACGTGCACGGCGCAGACAGAGATCCCGAGTTCCTCCCGGGCTTCATACAGCAGCGACAGGAGGCAAAGGGAATCCGCGCCGCCGGAGCAGCCCACGGCCACTCTGTCGCCGGGCGAGAGCATTCCGTAGCGCCGCAGGGCCTCCAGCATTTTATTCTTCACCGTCATGGTTTTTATCAATACAGGTATACAGCGTAAACCGCGGGTTCCACGCCATTTTGATCACGCCCGTGGGGCCGTGGCGGTTTTTCTGCACCAGCAGCTCCGCCGTGTTCACCTGGATCTCCTCCGGGTTGTCGCTGTTTTCGGTTTTGTCGGTTTTGTAATAATCCTCGCGGTAGAGCATCACCACGATGTCCGCGTCCTGCTCGATGGAGCCCGATTCCCGCAGATCCGCCAGCTGCGGCTTGTGGGAGGAGCCCCTGCCCTCGGTGCCGCGGGAAAGCTGCGCGCAGACCACCACGGGGATCATCAGGTCCTTGGCCATCAGCTTGAGGCTCCGGGTGATGTCGGAAACCTCCTGCACGCGGTTCTCGGTTTTTTTTGCGGAGGTCATCAGCTGCAGATAGTCGATGAACACCACGGCCACGTTTTTCAGCCGCCGGACCCGCGCCTTCATTTCGGGCACCGTAATGTTGGCGGTATCGTCAAAATAGAGCTGAAAATCAATGAGCTGCATACACGCGGCGGAAAGATCGTCCCACTCGTTGGGGGTCAGCTCGCCCGTCCGCATTTTCTGGCTCGGGATGCGGGCCTCGGTGGAGATCACCCGCTGCGCCAGCTGCTCCTTGCTCATTTCCAGCGAAAAGAAAAGCACCTTTTTCTCGGTTTTGTTTTTCTTCAGCTTGTCCGCCACGTTGCGCGCCATGTTCAGCGCGAAGCTGGTTTTGCCCATGGCGGGGCGGGCGCCGATGAGCACCAGATCCGATTTGTTGAGCCCCGTGCACATCCGGTCGAAATCCGGGAAGCCGGTTTCAAGCCCCTTATACTGGTCCCGCTCCTCGGAATTCAGCATGTTGAGGGTGTCGTAAACGGTGGTGATGATATCGCTCAGGCGCGAGGGACCGTTCACCGTCCGGCCCTCCCTTATCTCGTAGATCCGCTGCTCGGCGTTGTCAAGGAGCATATCGGCGTCGCTGCCGGAATTCTCCGCCATGTCGATGATCTCGTTTGAGATGTTGACGAGCGTGCGGATATAGAACTTATCCCGGATGATCTTGCAGTAGTTTTCCAGGTTCGCGGTAGAGGGCACCGACTCCGAGAGCTGATACAGGTATTTTTTGCCGCCGTCGTCGCCGCTGAACAGCTTTTCTTTGCGTAAAAGCTCAAGCACCATCAAAAGGTCGATGGTGCCGGTGGTGGCGTCCAGCTGCTGCATGATCGAGTAGATGGCCCTGTGCTGGGGATAATAAAAATACTCCGCCTTCGTGTGCATCGCCACGGTGGAAAAGCATTTCGGCTGGATCAGAATACAGCCGAGCACCGCCTGCTCCGCCTCGAACGAATAGGATTTGCTTTGCAGGGTTTCTTCCCTTTCAACGTCCATAACGCATCAAAAGACCGCGGAACCGCTGTTCCGCGCGCATCCTTTCCGATTTCTTCCTTCGGGCTTATTCGCCCACCATCACATACATGGGAACCTGAATGCCGGTATAGATCTTCACGGTCATCGGATAGGTGCCGAAGGCGCGGATATCTTCCACGACGATCCGTTTTTTGTCGATCTCCACACCGTATTCCGCCTTGATTTTTTCGGCGATCTCTTTTGAAGTCACCGAACCGAACAGCTTGCCGCCCGCGCCGGCGTTAGCCGTTACCTTCACGGTTTTATCCCGCAGAAGCTCTGCGTTTTCCATCGCGGTGGCCTTTTCCACCTCCAGACGGTGCTGCTTTGCCGCCTCACGGCTTTTCAGCTCGTTCATGGCTGCCGTATCGGCGACCACAGCAAGCTTTCGGGGGATCAGGTAGTTCTTGCCGTAGCCGTCGGCCACGTTCACAAGCTCGCCCTTTTTGCCCAGTTCTTTCACGTCTTTTGTTAAAATAACCTTCATATGTACCTCCGCGTGTTTACACGTATTATTCTTTTTATTCTTTTGTTTCCTTCAGATATTCGTCGATGGTCTTCTTCAGCAGGTCGAAGGCCTCCTGCGCGGTCACGTCCCTGAGCTGCGCCGCGGCCATACTATGGTGTCCGCCGCCGCCCAGCTTTTCCATGATCAGCTGCACGTTCATGCGCCCCAACGACCGGGCGGAAATATTGATCACGTTGTTGAACGAGGAGATCACGAACGAAGCGTCGATCTTTTCGATGGTCAGCAGTTCGTCCGCGGCCTTGGAGCAAACGAGACGGGACGACGCGCCTGTCACGGTGGAAATGGAGATGGCGTAGCGATCGAAATACACGGCGGCGTTCACCGTGTTGTTGATCTGGATGTTTTCTTCCGCCGTGCCCGCGAACAGCTCCCGCACGGCAACGGTATCCGCCTTGCAGCCCCTGAGATACGAGGCGGCGTCAAAGGTACGCACGCCCACCCGCAGGGTGTAATCCTTGGTGTCAAGCATAATGCCCGCAAGCAGCGCCTGCGCCTGCCGCTGCGTGAGCTTCGGCTTCGAGGGGGAATACTGCACCAGCTCCGTGACCATTTCGCAGGCGGAAGAAGCGTGAGGCTCCAGGAACTCGAAGGTGTTGCCTTCGATGTGGTCCACCGCCATGCGGTGATGGTCGATGATCACAGTCCTCAGGCCGCTGGAAAGGAGCGCCGGGGCTTCCACAAGCTTCGAGCGCATGGTGTCCACCACCACCAGCAGCGTGTTTCCGTTCACCTGCTCCACCGCCGCCTCGGGCGACAGGAAGCTGATCGCGCCCGCGCCGCTTTCGAGCATCCGCACGAGCGACGCCGCCATGGTTTTTTGTTTATCCACCACCACGTGGGCGTTTTTGGATTTTGCCCGGGCGATGGCCACCACGCCGGCAGCGGCGCCGATACAGTCGAAATCGCTGAAGGTATGGCCCATCACCAGCACGTTGTCGGCGTGCTCGATATATTCGTCCAGAGCGGCGGCAAACGCGCGGGATTTCACCTTGCCTCGTTTTTCTTTTCCGCTGGAAATGCCGCCGAAGAATTCGTAGCTGTCGCCGTTTTTCACGGCCACCTGGTCGCCGCCGCGGCCCCGCGCCATATCGAGCGCCTCCCGGGCGTTGTCTTCACATTCCTTGAAATCGCGGGAATGGCCGACGCCGATGCTCAGGGTGATCTCGTATTCGTCTGAACCGAAGTGCGCGCTCCGCACCTTGTCGATGATGCTGAAGCGGTTTTCGATCATGGCGCTCAGATTCTCGAATTCCGTGATGGCGAAAAATCTGCCGTCGGTGAATTTGCGGAAGACGCAGTTATATGTAACGAACCACTTGGTGATCATCCGGTCGATATCCGAATTCAGGCCGTAATAGGCTTCGTGGGGCAGCATATCCTCCGCCTGCTCCAGCGAATCGATATTCACCAGCAGCACCACGGGCCGGGTCAGCTGATACCGGCTGCGGATGTTTTTCAGGGCGGTGTCGTCCACAAAATAGAGGGCGTAACGCTGCTCCCCGAGAGAAGCGGGATACACCGAAAACCGCAGGGTCTTGCCCGAGGTCTCGAAAACCTCTTTCAGCTCTCCCTCTTTCAGATGCTCCGAAAAGGGCATGATCGAGTTGATGTTGCTGTCTTTCAGGTCGGAAAAATCCGATATGATCCGCTCAAACAGCTCGTTATACCAGATGATCTCGCCTTCTTTATCCACCAGCACCGTGGCCAGCGGGAAATTGGAAAGCGTCTCGTCCCGGTCGCCCCCGGCAAGAAGCGACCGGCTGAGCATGTGCACCTGTTCCTTTTTTCTTTCCAGCGCGTTCATATACCAGCGGACAGCGAGAACGGCAAGCACCGCCGCCGCCACCAGCTCCGCGATCCCGATCACCCTGTTGGAATGCAGGATCAGCGAAAGCGCGCCGAACAGGGCAGCGCAGAACAGGGCGACGAATGAGAACGGATTGTTTTTCAGGATGTCGCTGAATTTCATATCATTCTCCTTTCGGAAGAATACGCATTCACGGTTCTAAAACCTGGCAACGCGATTTTACACTGCGAAAACGCTCACGATGATCACGGGCGACCGCCTCGTTTTGTCAAACACCGCCTTGGCAACGGCGTCTTTCAGGCGGAGCTGGAGCGAGGGCAGATCCATCTGCGCGCCCCGCATATACTGGTCGATCACCTGCTCGCAGGTGGCTTCGATCAGGCCCGTGAGCTCCTTTACGTTGTCGGCGTAAACAAAGCCCTTCGACTGTACGTCCAGCGGCACCATCAGGCCGCCTGTGTAAGCGTCGGTCACGGCGGTGATCGTCACCACGCCGTCGGTGGAGAGCTTTTTGCGGTCGCTGAGCACTTCGTAGCCGACGCCCCCTACGCCGGAGCTGTCGACGAACACACGGCCCGCCGTTACCGAAGGCAGCCGCCGGAGCCCTTCGTCCGAAACCTCGATCACCGAGCCGAGTTCGGGAACCAGGATGTGGTTTTCGGGGATCCCCACGCTTTCGGCAAGCGCCGCGTGCCGGCGCATGTGCTTCTGTTCGCCGTGCACAGGAATAAAGAACTTCGGCTTCACAAGATTCATGATGAGCTTGAGCTCTTCCTGCGCGGCGTGGCCCGAAACGTGGATGCCGAGGCTCTTTTCGTAGATGACCTCCGCGCCCAGCTTCATCAGCTCGTTGATGGTGTGCGCCACGGTTTTCTCATTGCCCGGGATGGGGGTCGCCGAGATGATCACATAGTCGTTATCTCCCACCGAGACCTTCTTGTGGTCGCCCATGGCCATGCGCGAAAGCGCGCTCATGGGTTCGCCCTGGCTGCCCGTGGTCACCAGCACCACGTCCTCGTCCCGGTAGTTTTTCAGGCGATCGATGGGCAGAAGCAGATCGTCGGGGATGTTCAGGAAGCCCAGCTGACGGCTCACCGCCGTTACGTTCTCAAGGCTGCGCCCCGACAAAAAGACCTTGCGGCCGTTCTTTTTTGATGCGTCCACGATCTGCTGGATGCGGTGGATATTCGAGGCGAAGGAGGCCACGATGATCCGCTTTTTCCCGGCCCGCACAAAGAGCTGGTCCAGCGTCTCGCCCACCTTTTTCTCGCTGGGCGTATAGCCCGCGCGTTCCGCGTTGGTGGAATCCTGCAAAAGGCAAAGCACGCCGTCATGCCCCAGCTTTGCGAATTTCGAGAGATCGATCACCCCGCCGTCGATGGGGGTGTTGTCTATTTTGAAGTCGCCGGTGTGAACGATCACGCCCGCGTCGCAGTGGATGGCGTAGGCCAGAGAATCCGGGATGGAATGGTTCACGTGGATCGCCTCAAAGGTGAAGCGGCCGGTGGAAACCACGTCCCCGGGCCGGATCACGTGGAGCTTGGCGGATCTGAACAGCCGGTGCTCCCGCAGCTTCCCCTCAATGAGCCCCATGGTCAGGGGCGACGCGTAGATGGGGATGTTCGCGATCTTCAGCAGATAGGGCAGGCCGCCGATGTGATCCTCATGCCCGTGGGTGATAAACACGGCTTTGATCTTGTCCGCGTTGCGCTCGATAAAGCTCATATCCGGCAGCACGTAGTCGATGCCGGGCATATCCGCGTCCGGGAAGGTCATGCCGCAGTCGAGGATCACCATTTCGCCCTGATACTCGAATACCGTCAGGTTTTTCCCGATCTCGTTGATGCCGCCGAGGAAGGTGATTTTAATGCCGTCGGAAAACGCGAGATCGGCGGGTGAGATCGCGCCGTAGCGCGAAAGCGCCTCGATCCTGCTCCGTTTGGAGGCTCTGCGGGTCTTCTGCTGGCCCCCGGCCTTCTGCGCCGTTTTCTGCCGCGCTTCTTTTTTGATTTCCTTAACCGCTCCGGCCGTCTCCTTTACCGTTTCTTTTATGTTCTCTTTCCGTATGCTTTTTTCGGATTTCTTCTTCGTGGGTTTCCCCTGCTTCGCGGCGTTTTTCTTGCCGGCCTTCGCCGCGCCGGTTTTCGTCGCCGTGCTCTTCGGTTTCTGAAGATTCACGTTCGCGCCGCCCTTGTTTGATTTCTTTTTTGTGGCCGTTTTCGCGGGATTCTTCTTTTGCGAACCGGCAGTGTTTTCTTGCTTGTTGTTTGCCATTCGAATACGCGATACGACGGTTTTTCGCTTTCGGAGCGGGATCCGCCCCGGGGTCGTATCGCCTCGTTCCTTTCTGAATTATATGGTATTTCCGCAGCGCGCCGTAAGCCCGCGCGGGAGCGCTCCCCGGCCGCAACGGAATAATATCGCATTTTAGTTATTCTATATTATCATACTATTATTTTTTATTATTGTCAATATCAGCCAAGGGAAATTTCAACGGACGTATATGAAAATAAATTAAGAAGATGGGAAGGCAAAACCGGAATCGGTCGGGGCGTCTTTGAATGCGCCGGGAAGGAAAACTTTGCGGCGCGGCCGGGCACGCCGGCCACACGCCCCGACATGTTCCGGTTCGCGGAGGGAACGGCTCATTCCCTCCCCCTGCTGAATTTCGCGTTGATCTCCGCCGTGAGCTCCTTTGCCGTTTCCATATCCGCGGCCTCCACCAGCACCCGCACACGGCTCAGGTTGCCCAGCTGCCGCAGCCGCGCCGTCCCTTTGGCGTTTTTCAGCGTGTAGTAAACGTCGGCGGCGTTCTTTCCGGCGCCCGCGGCCTTGATCTTATCCCGCAGCAGCGAAGGAGGACAATCCAGCTCGATCACCTTTTTCCGGACGAAAAAGCTCCGCCGGGACGACAACAGTTCCTCCACGGTCAATTCCCCGGTCACCAGCACCCGCAGAAGCTTCACGCACAAAAACACCGCGTCGAAATTCCACAGGTTTTCAAGAAACGCCCTTGGGTCCGCCGTTTGCTCCCCCGCGTTTTCATAGAGCCGCGTTACCGGCGCGCCGTAGTCTCCGGCAATACGTTCCACCGCCGAGGGCGCGTCCTCGGGGACGATCACCCCGCTGTTTTCGGCGAATTCCAGCTCGCACAGCGCCGCCTTGATCCGGTCGGAGGAATAAAAACGGTCGTTTTCTATGCAATACATGTCGGTCCCGTTTTCGTTCAGAAGAAACTGCAGCCCCCCGGGGCCCTCCGCCGCCCCGGCTTTCGCCAGAAAATCCCGGAACAGAGTTTTGAGGCACCGGTTTTCACATTCCACCGAGATCACCCGGCCGGAGATCCCGCACGAGAGCGCCCGGTGCAGGGCGGCCGTATAGGCGGTGGATAACAGGTGCATCCGGAACACGTCGGTGGACTGCCGCTCCGAGGCGAAACGGAAGGCGGAAAAGCGGAAATTGTTGTTCACGGCCCGGGCTGTTTTCGCCGATACCGGCAGGCCGTTTTTGCCGAAGAACGAAAAATTCACCGTCTCGTCGCCGGTAGAGATATAAATAAAAGCGTCCAGCGAGCAGTAGGCGGAATAAAAAAACGCCTGCGCCTTGAAGATCTCCTCAAAGTCGTAACAGATCACCCCGCAGGAACGGATCCCGGCGGCGCAGAGGGATCTGTAGATCCCCGAGCTGTTTTTCCGGTCGCAGCCCACGCCGATCCGCTGCATTCCCTTTACGCTGGCGATGGCCTGCCCCAGCTTTGCCGCGTCCGACACCGTGAACTGGGAAAAGATCCGTCCCGACACGCCGAACAGATCCACCTCCAGCGCTTCCGGGCTTTCGTAGAACATATCGGCGGAGAGCACCGATTCGCTGCCGGTCTTTTTGCCCGGCCAGACCCGGACGCCGGAGAGCACCCGGCTGAACTTGCCGATCTCGGCGCCGTAGGCGATCACCGCGTCTTTTTCCACCACGCAGTTCGCCCCGATCAGCACGTGGTCGTCCACGATGGCGCCCAGCACGTCGGAATGATCCTCCACCGTCGCGTCCTCTCCCACGACCGCATCCCTGATACAGCAGCCGTCGCCGATCACCGTTCCGGGGCCGATCACCGTATTCGGGCCGATCCTGTTGTTGCTTCCGAGCTTCACCCCCGGGCCCACAAGGCAGGGAGCGACCATCGTATTGCCGTCCCCGTCTGTAAAATCCCGGGTATACCGACGCCCCGGCGTCTCCCGCGGCAGGTCGTCTTTTTGCAGGAGCGCCGCGCTCGTCTCCCGGTACAGGCGGAATTCTCCGATATCCGCCCAGAAGGCGTTGGAGGTATAGCAATAAAAGCTTTTCTTCTCTTCCAGCAGCAGCGGAAACAGATGCTCCGAGAAATCAAAATACCGCCCCGGCGGGATCAGATCCAGCACCGTCGGCGAAAGCATATAGATCCCGGTGTTGATAAGCGTGGACTGCGCCTGCTCCCAGGTGGGCTTCTCCACAAACGAGAGGATCCGGTTTTCCGCGTCTTTGATGATCGTGCCGTATTCCCGGGGATCCGAAACCTCCCTGCCCACCACCGTCACGTCCGCCCCCGCCGCCGTGTGGTAGGCCAGCACCTTCCCGAGCTCCGTTTCAAACAGGTTGTCGCCGCTGAGCACACACACCGGTTCGTCGGAGGCGTTCAGGCAGTTTTTCACACCCCCGGCAGTTCCCAGCGGCCGGTCCTCCTCACAGTAGTGCAGCGTCGCCCCGAACTGCTTCCGCTCGCAGAACTCAATGATCTCCTGCGCCTTGTACCCCAGCGACAGATAAACGTCCTTCACGCCCTCCGTCTCGCTCAGGCGGCGGAGGATCAGCTCCAGCACGGGCACGTTGAGGATCCGCACCAGCGGCTTCGGGCGAATTTCGGTGAGCGGGCGCAGCCGGCTCCCCAAGCCGCCGCACATAATCACAGCTTTCATGTTTTCGGACGAAAAACCGTCCGTTTCGCTCCTTTCTTTTTTCGGTTTTTCTTCCGTAGTATTTGCAGCGTCGGAAAGAATTAGTCATTTTTGAATTGAATTTTCAAAAAAAATATGCTATACTCTGCGGGAGAAAAGGGGGAACCTTTTGTGACGAACGTAATGCTCTATACCGACGGCGCCTGCTCCGGCAACCCCGGCCCCGGCGGCTGGTGCGCCATCCTGCGCGCGGGAAACCACGAAAAAACGCTTTCGGGGAGCGAAGAAAACACCACCAACAACCGCATGGAGCTCACCGCCGTGATCGCGGGGCTCACCGCCCTGAAACGCCCCTGCCGGGTGGAGGTGGTCTCCGATTCCAAATACGTGTGCGACGCCGTCAACCAACACTGGCTCCGGAACTGGAAGCTGCGGGGGTGGAAAAAAAGCGACAAGACCCCGGTATTGAACCCCGAGCTCTGGCAGGCGCTTGACGACCTGCTGCAGACCCACGACGTGACCTTCACATGGATCAAGGGCCACGCCGGGCACCCCGAAAACGAGCGCTGCGACAGGATCGCGGTGGAGGAATATCAGAAATACCTGTGACGGGCGGTCTGCGCCCCGTCCACCGTATAAAATACAGTATTTTTAAAAGACAGCGGAACGTTTCCACTGTCTTTTTTTTCCGCAAAGACCGACAAATCGGAATTTAGCCGTCAGCAGTCAGTCGTCAGCAGTCAGCTTTTCCTGCCGGAAACAGGACAATAAAACATACTGCCATTCTGGAGATTCATCATCTGTCGGCTATCTGTTATTTACTGACAGCTGACAGCTGACGGCTGACGGCTATACA
>CACZOP010000179.1 GCA_902782845.1 Oscillospiraceae bacterium
ACAACAGAAACGCCTCCTTAGTTAAATGGATATAATAAGCCCCTCCTAAGGGCTAGTTGTGGGTTCGATTCCCGCAGGGGGTGCCAATTCAATCTAATCCGGGAACCGTTGATATACAACTCCTTTTGTTGTACTTCAATGGTTCCCAGTCATTTTATACTTTCGCAATAATTCACAAAAGCACACAACCAATCACAATAATGGGGGTCAAAATGGGTGTCATATAAAATGGCCGCTCCGGTTGGAGCGACCTCTTTTTACATGTCTCCATTACACGATCACGGCGTCAAAGCCTTTTTTCTTCGCCGCGGCGGCCTGCGCTTCGGCGTTTTCCTTTTTGCTGAAGGCGCCGATCTGCACCCGGTAAAGCGTTTTTCCCGCAACCGTTGCCGTTTTGATCACGGTGGTGAACCCTGCCTTCTGCGCTTTAAGCTCATAGGCCACAGCATTTTCTTTCTTGCTGAAGGCGCCGATCTGCACGTAGTAGAGATCCTTCTTTTCATCGGGCGTCTCTCCGCCGGAAAGCCGTTTGTTTACTTCCCGTTCGATCTCCGGGAACTTCCCTTCCAGATACGCGCCCGGGCAGGCCGTCGCGGCGAACCACTTGTGCTTTGTCATGTTGCCGGAGGTGTCCCCGGTGTAGTTGAGCTTCTTGATTCCGTTGCGCCTGCAAACGTCCGTCACCAGATTGAGCAGCGCTTCGTAGGCTTTGTCGGTGCATTTATACGGATATGTGCTGTCGGTTGCCACTTCAATCGTAATGGCGCGGTGGTCGTTGCTGCCGGAACAGCTGCACCAGCTGCGGTCACACTCGTCTACGCTGATGGCGATATCGCCGCCGTATCCGACGCAGTAGTTGGCGCTCACCTGCCGGGAGGTGGTGGCAAAGTAATCGGCACAGCCACGCCCCGTCATCTGCCCCGCCATGCAGTGGATCGTAATGCGGTCGATCTTATGGTTCCGGGGGCTGTTTTTGTGTTTCGTGATTCTGCGGTAGGTGGCAAGCGGGCTGTTACTCATCGTCGTCGTCCCCCTTCCCGTCGTGCATCGCTTCCATGGCCGCCTCAAACTCGGCGTCGGTCAATTCGGGGATCTTTTCATTCATTTTCTGTTTCCTCCTTTTTGCTGACGTCAGCAATATGGTTTCCGTCAGCCAGCCCCTCGCCGATGATGTATGATATCAGCGAGGCGCCGGCCATGATCAGTGCTGTTACCTGCTGCGCGGTGCCTGCGTCTTTCCCGAAAAAGATCATGAGCATGCTCACAAACCCGGCCACAGCCGCCCAGAATTTCCTGGACGTGAGCTTCCGTTTCCAGTCGATATGCACCTTACTCACTCCTTATTCGATTTCCGTAATTACAAACGGGTTTTTATAGGCCTGCAGCGCGCATTTTTGCGCCAACAATTTGTTAGCTTTATTAACGCCCTGAGAGGCGCCGTGGGTTAAGCCGGCAACAGCATCCGGCCTTGTCAGCAGCATATAGGCATTAAGCCAAGTATCAGTCGGGCTGATTGCACTACCGAAGCCCAACTGCTTCGCGCCCATCAGCTCGCATATTTTAAGCGCTGCGGCGTAGGCCGGGATCAGAGTTCCGATCCCGTTCTGGAGATGGCTGGTGTCGTCGTAACAAAGGTAGCCGTCAGCGCCCAATCCCTTGAATCCAACGCCGTTTACGGTTGGGATCTGCCGTGCGTTCTGCACCGCGGTCCCGCAAGGCAGCACATCGAGGATCGTGTTTCCCTTTACTGCTTGTTGCGGGTCTCCGTCCAGATATCCGCCGTCTCGCCATGCCTTCGCGTTGTTTGCGATCTGCAAAAACTGCGCGTCTGAATCCGCTTCTCGAATTGCCTGCTCTTCCGTCGGATGCGGCAGCTGATTTGAATTTGCCCCGCGCGCCTGACTAAGTATAATCAGATATGATACCGGATAGGTAACGTATCCGCTGATCAGATCCGTCAGCTCGTCGATACGCGTCGGATCTCGCACCATCTGGATCGCTACGTAGTCCCATTTACGCAGGTCTAAGGCTTCTTTTGCAGACTTTGCCTGATAAGTATTTGTCCACGTCGTGCCGTCGCACTCGGAATAATATGTATACTTTTCGTTCTGATCAAATTTTGAGATATGACCGGCGGGCGTCTGGCCGGAATCGTAAAGAATGCCGAGCGTCACCGAAATCCCCATCTCTTTTAAGATTGCCGGAAGCATGCCGAGATCAGAATAACTAAAGGAATTCCCGAACACGAGAATCTTTACCATGTTGCTGCCGCTTTGGATTAAATCACCCACGCTTTTAGCATCCGCGGGACGCCCCGCGAGGGAAAGCGTCGTATCCGTCGGAGAAATGATCCTCTTCCATGTTATGGGGGATTGAGAGCCGTAGAATGTGTAACCGCACCATACATGGGATTTGGATATGGTAGAGAGCGTATATAAATACGCTTCATTAGGTGACGCCCCAATAGCGGTTTTTTCAACGCGATATGTCGTTAGACCCACAATTTCATCCTGGAACTGGAAGTCTTCTGCTATATCGTCAAGATCTAAAATCGTTTCGCCGCTTGCGGTAAAATACGAAAACGACGGCATACCTGCCAACGACGTTAGAGTGCCAACGCCTTTGAATCTCGTCATGATTTTTGGGACATTTGTATCCTTCTCACGATCGCCGTAAATAATATGGCTCAGATCATCAGAATAGCCCCATCTTATCGTATCATCTGTGATTGTCGTATAGCCTATCCAGCATTGAATACCACCGAGTGACGAGAATGTATAGCGACAATAGCGCTGACTGACGCCGAACTCCTCTTTTTTCATGATATAGGTTATACTGTCGCTAACTTCACTGAGATGCGGGAAACTCTCACCCAACAGAGGTTTCCACGTTTCGCCGCTGTCGCCGATAACAGACCATGCAGGCATATCGTCAAGCGATTCTAAGCCGGATACGCCGGAATAATAATTCAATACGTGCGGCGTTTTATGTGTGTGATCACTGCCGCCGTATAATATATCTCCAACGCTCTTCGCATCTGCCGGTACGCCTTGCATTTTCAGCGTCGCGTCTGCAAGCGGCGTCCAGTCGCTCCACGTACCGCCGTTGCTCGCCTGCGCGTTCGGCGTCCATTTACTGAACAACATCCGCCGGTTCACCGAACCGAGCGCAATCTGTGTGGCATACCCGCTTGCCTTCTGGCCGGTGGAAGCAACGTAATAATAGTCGTCAGTCGGCAGGCCCGTAATGCCGTAAGAAAACCATGACGGATTGATAAACGAAACGGTATGCACCGGCAGAGCATGAATGTTCGGATAGCTTGCGGAAACGATCGTTTCACTCAGCGGCAAAAACGTCCATACAAGCTCAACCACGTCCCACTTTGTGCCGTCCCATGCGCCGGTAGTGCTGTCCGTTTTGCACACGTAGACGCTCGAAGCGTAGATCACCTTGTCCCCTGCGTTATAGGTGTGGGTCGGGTCGTAAAGCGCCAGCGTCGTCGCTGCCGGCGTCACGTGCCCGTCGGTGGCGATCCCGGCAAGCGACGCCGAAACATGCAGTTTCGAGATCCATAAATACTTTTTGTCATTCAGCTCATGGGTATGCATGCAGTTCGTCGGGGAATGTGCGGCGGTATCGATCCCCATCGGCGCATACACATAATCCGGCTGCTGCTCGGTGTCGTTAACGATCACATAGGGCATGGTGCCGCTCATGCCCGTGGGGCGGGTCCCGATAAGAAGCCATCTGTCGCCCACCTTTTTGCTGCCGTCCATCAGCATGAGGTCGATCGTCCGGCTCCCGTCCGTCAACCGCAGCACAAACCGTTTGCTGCCGTCCAGCACCCAGTCGTTTTCGTCCTTGTCAACGGAGATAATATAATCGCTTTCAAAATTATACTGCGCGGTAACCAGATCAACGTCGGTCGCGTCATAGGCGGCCTTTGCCACCTTCTCCAGCTCCTCTTTCAGCGACTTCTCGGTCTCGTCGTCCTCGGCCTGTGCCGCCTGCAGCTCCGATACCGCTGTCTGCAACTCTTCCACAGCCTCGCGCAGCTCAACGCCGGCAGTCCGTGCGCCTTCGTCAAAGGTCTCGTTTTCCACAAGAATCGTAAACCTCGGCGAGACCAGCTCTTTCCGCTTTTCATCAGGATGCTTCCTTTTGTCATAAATCATCAAAATACAATCGTGGTAGCCCCACGTGGAAACGGTCAGGTCTGTGAAATCATAGGCAACTGTGCCATCGCTGTAAATCTCGCAGTCGGAAACAATATCCGGAAGATGCCCGGTGCCTTTTATGACCACAACAGCCTGACCACCACGCGGCACAAACCACGGCTTGCCGTGCTCCGTCAGCGTCGCTTCAATGCGGCGCAGTCTGTCGCCCTTCCGCGCCACGATCTGGACCTGCGGCGTCTTATTGTGGATATCCAGGCTGATCCTGTAGATGCTGTCCCTCATACATATTCCTCCGTTTCATGTTGTGTGTGTAGAGTGTTGTGTTTGTGTGTGAACCGCTGACGGCTGACTGTATTATAACAGCGGGGCACACCAAAAATGCACCCCGCAGCCGGTATTATTCTTCAGTCCACTTATCAATATCTTTTGCTTTCTTCTTGCGGTCATAGCCTAACAGCTCGTACGCATTCAAAAGATACCCCTTCAGGCTTGCCCTCTCCCCGTTTGTCATTTCCTTATAGATCGGCTTAAAATGGCTCGTGATCTGGCTTGCCATCGTTTTTTTCTGAACACCGTGATCTTCATAATCAGAGATCACCGTTTTCACATTTTTTCCGCTTTCCACCGCAGCGTAGAATTCATTATATTTTCGGTAATCGTCCGGTTTGCCGTCTCCGTCCATGTCCTTGCCGTCCTCGGTCCACTCCTTCATGGTCCAGTAAGCGTCGTCTCCGGTCACGTCCGCATAGCGTTCCAGATAGGTTTCTGCGGACTTCTCGTCGATCTTGCCGTCGCGGTACATATCCTTGATCACGCCCTTTGCTGCCGTGCTGATTTTCTTCGGCTCCACGCCCTGTTCCTCCAGCGCGGCGCTCAGCTCGTCAAAGGCCTGCTTGTCGTTCGCCCTGATCGGCGCCTCAAGCTCTGCTTTTTTGAACAGATCCTTTTCCTCGTCCGGATCGAATTCGTCCGCCGTCGGCGTCTCACTTTCTTTCAACAGCTTCTCTACCGCCTTTACGGCGTCCGTCTGCGTAAACCCGTCCTTTTTCACCTCTTCGATCAGCCGCTCATAGTCCTTATAGCGCATCCGCTCCTTCGCGTCGGCCGCCTCCACTATCCGCGGGTCGCACGCCGCCAGCCCAGCCTGCACCTTATTGTGCCAGCTGTTATATGCCGCCTGCTTCGCCTTCTCCTCGGCGTCCTTCTCGCTGTAGCCCTGGTCAATATATTTCTGCACGTCCTTTTTGGTATACCGGCTTTTCCGCTTTATGATCTCCTCCCTGCCCTGTAATACGGCAAAATACGCCTGCTCATCCGCGCTCTTCTCCATGCCGATCCCTTCCAAAAAGGCGGTCCACATGGTCGTTTTATCCGTTTTCAGGTCGCCCATCGCCGCTACTTTGATCGTCCTTATGATCCCGCTCATATCCTTATACAGGCTTTTGAGCGGCACCCCGGTCAGGGAGCTCGCCGCCGAGAGGAAGCTCATCACCTTGTCAAGGCTCACGCTGCCTTCGCCAAAGGCCTTTGCCAGCTTCTGCGCGCTTTTGATGATCTCGCTGAACACGCTCACGTCGCTGCGGTTCACGTCCCAGCCGCCGAAAATGCTGATCAGATCCTTCACCCACGGCACCAGCCCCAAGGGGTTCAAGGCGCTGTCCATAAACCAGCTTTCCCTGCTGCCGATCAGATTCCCGCCGAAGGTCTCGGCGATTTTCTCCTTGTAGGTCTCGTCCTCGTCCTTGTCTCTCCACGCGCCAACAATGCTCTGGAAGGCGGCGTTCACGATCACGCTCAGCGTAAATGCCGTCAGCGCCCGCGATTTTTTTATGCTCTTATCCTTCCCGCTCATCACCAGCAGGTTATAGCTCAGCGTCGGCTCCGCCATAAAAGCCGTCACCATTTTCGCAAGGCCGCCGCGGCTACGCATCAGCTCCGATTTGCTGAGTGTAGAATCATACACCTGCGTGTAGTTTGCTATTTCCCTGAACCGCTCGTTGCAGGCGTTCCAGAATTCCTCCGTCCCATAAGCAAAGTCCGTCTTCGCCTTCGTCTCCCGCTTTACGGCGTTCCAGATATTCGTCCACGTCACCGCGTCCGCTTTCTCCGCGCCCCAGCCGAAGGCGTCGCTTACCTTCCGCTTCCAGTCTGCGTCGTCCAAAATCCACTCGGCGGCGCTCACGCCCATACTGGTGTCAAAGCCGCCCATTTCCTTCACCACGGCCGTCGGGCAGTGCGCCAGCATATCGGCGTAGTCTTTCTTTTTTGCAACGCCGAAAAAGTATTTCGGGTTTATGATCGCCATCGCCCGCATGATTGCCGTCGGCTGCTGGATCACAACGCTTGTGTTGCCCATCACCGCAGCCCGTTTGAACCACCCGGTCATGCGGTTGTAGATATCGTCTACGCTGTCGCTCCTGAGCCCGCCGTTGATGGCCGTCAAAAAGGAATTTATATATTCCACCGCCGCCTTGCCGTGGGCGTTCGTCATGGCCGCCGCCACGCTCGTATCGCCGTCCGCCTCCCGGTAGTTGAAGATCGTCTGCATGGTTTCAATCGGCGTCAAAAAGCTCGAATACAGCGCCATTTCCTGCACGTGCGCCGCAGCAACCTCTGTAAAGTCGCTCAGCACCAGCGGCGTGTGAGCCTTGCGTACGGTTCTTTTCGCGCTTCCCCAGTTTTTCAGCCTGGTGTCATCCGCGAGGCCGAACCGCCTGTTCGTGAATTCCTTCGGCGTTTCATAGGGGAAGTAATACCCTTCGGTAAACTTCCTTATGCCGTACTGCTCCATGGTGGCTTCGTTTCCCCATGCGCTCGTCTCAGTACTCATGAATCCTACAATCGCGTCCACGTAGGCCTTCTGCTCCTCGGTCAGGCTGTCCACAATCTGCTGGATGTCCCCCTCGGTCAGCTTGTGCCGGTTCTTGTCCACCACCGCGGCGTTGATCTCGTCCCGGCTTCTTAAAAACCTCACGTAATCCTCGTTTTTCGAGGCCTTCAGCTGCTTCAGATTCTTTTTCTGCGCCTTCAGGATTTCGTCGTCCAGCACCACGCCGCCGGTCTTGCTCGTCACCGTATCCGTCAGCAGATGGCTGCTCTCCTGCCCGCTCACTTCCTCGCGCTTTTTCCATGCGTAGATCTCCATACACGCGCCCACCGGCAGCGTCACCGCCCAGCCCTCACGCACGTTGTCGCTTTGGAAAAGGAAGTCGTGCGATTCCTTCTTCCAGTCCTTATAGTGATATTTCTCTTTTGTTTCTCCGAAAAAGTCTCTCGCCGTCCGGCATTTCACCGCCCAGCCGTCCTGCCCATCCACAAAGGGGGTAAAAAGCTCTTTGAACACGCCGCCCAGCTTCTCGTTGAAAAAGTAGCTCGGTGTCAGCATATGCACGGTCAGGTAGTCTTTGGCAAAATCCGCGGCCTTGTTCGTTATCTTCCGGCGCCGTTTGCCCAGCTCCTGCATCGCCCGGCTCCCCAGCGCCGCCGCGTTTTCCTGCCGCTCGCCCAGCCGCAGCTTGTTGGTGTTCCTGATCGCAAAGGTGATGTTGTCCACCGCGTTCGCCACCGTCCGTATCTGCTCCGCCGTCAGCCGCCGCAAAAGGATCCGCGTCTCACCGACGTTCGTCGCGCCGCCCTGCCGCGTCAGCTTCTCCAGCATATCCCGCATCGCTTCCGTGATCTCCGTGTCCAGCCGCGCGGCAAAGACGTCGTTCACCGTTTCGTCCTCGTCCGTCAGTCCCTTTAAGATCCGGTTATATTCAAAGGCAAGGTCGCTCACCTCCTGTTTACTGTAAATATCCCTGTCGGTCCGGAACATCTCCAGCAGCAGCGTCACCGTCCGCTTCGCCGCCTCCGGCACGTTGTCATAGTTCGCGTTCGCGGTCAGCAGCTTGCTCAGCGCCCGTACCTTCCTTTTTACGTCCGCTTTCAGCCGGTCGGTCTCCCGCACCTCCTGCATCCGCCGTTCCGCTTCCCGGATCCTCTGCGCAGCCAGCCGCTCGGCGGCCTTCACACGCTCCTCGGCCTCGATCCGCGCTTTGGCGAGCCGGGAATCGGCGTCGTTCTTCAGTTCTTTCGCCCGGTTTTCCACCGCATTCCTGGCTTCCGCCAGCGCTTCCTCTCTGGCTGCTTTCCGCTCGGCACGCAGCTGCTCGTTCAAGAGTTGGATGCGCTTTCCAGCAGCCTCGTCCGCCGTCAGCTTCTTCGCCGTCGGCGTCGCTTCCGTCAGCTCGCCGAAAAGGCTGTAGGCTTCTTCTCTGGCGATCTCCTGTGCCGTCTCGCCGAACCATTCGTTATTTTTCGCGTCATCGATCCACACCCGGTCCCCCAGGCGGAAGATATCAAGCACCGCTTCGATCTGCGTCCCCGGGTCCGTGGTTTCCGGCAGGCTCACGATCCCGAGTGCCCGCAGCTCGTCATACCATTCGTCCAGTCCCTGCCGGTTTTTCGAGGCGTCGTCCGTCACCCAGATTTTTCCCATCACGGCGTTTCTGAACCCCTGCCGCCCGCCGTAGTTCTCCGCCACGGTCTTAAAAATATCCGGCGCAAGATATATTTTGCTCCCCCGCGCCTGCTTCTTAAAGTCTCTCGTCGCCACGTCCCCCAGGTCCTCCCAATGGCCGGCGCGCTCCACCTGCCGCTGCAAAAGCCGCGTGAGGTCCACTATGTACCCGGCAAAAGATGTCCGCCCGGTAAAAAGATTCTCCGTCATCCGCCGTACCGTCGCCGCCTGCTCCCGCAGCGCCCGGCCGTCCAGTCCGGCAAAGTTCCGCTTTTTCAAGAGCCCCGCGATCTCGTTGTTGGTTGGCACCAGCGCCCGGAGCTGCGCCGGCGTCAGCCCCTCGTCCGTCAGCTTTTCCGCCTTCCCGCGCAAGATCTCCGTCTGCTCCAGCACCTCGTCCCGCTGCCCGCTTTGCCGATCCAGCTCTTCCTCCGCCACCACGTCAAGGTCTTTGGAGAACTCCACATCTCTCTCTTCCGCCAAACGGTTTACTTTTTCGATTCTGTCCGCATCGTTTTTGTATTCGTAGGTAAGATACGGAATCCCGCGTGCGTCCAGCGCGTCCATCAGTTTTTTATCTGATGTTTCCGGCAGCACAACGCCTTTGATCTCGTCGGCGTATACCGCTCTCGCGGGCTTCGCTTCAAAATACCCGGTCGGCATTTTCCGCACGTTTCCCACCAAAGAAATCAGGCTGTCAACAACGGCGTCGGAATATCTTGTCCAGCCCTCGCCCTCTTTTTTCAGATATGCTGCGATACCGTCCCGTGTTCTGCGCTTCATCACCGCTTCCAAAAGAAGATCGGAGGCCGCTTCGCGGTTCTGCCAGTCATTTCTGTTTTTTGCAAACATATCCGCGATATTCCCAAGCCGCTGGATATACTCGTCCTTCAAGTTTTTATATGCCTCGTCGTCAATGCTGCGCAGTCTTTCCCTGTCGCTGCGGATCGCATCAACAGAATCATATTTCTGTGCGCTCGCACCAAACAGGTTGTTTCCGAAAAAGCCGGCGCCCTGCTCCTCCTGCGTGGAATACATGGCACGGACGATATTTTTTAGGTTGTATTCATAGTGAAGCTGTTCCCAGCTCTTTCTTTTTCCGCTCGGCATATACCTGTCCTTGCCGTTATACAGTCCCTTCTTTTCGATCAGACCGTCAAGCAGGCTGTCGATCCACGCGAAATACCCTTCTTTTTCGGCGTGCGTTTCAATAAACGCGTCGCGCTTCGAGCTGTCGGATACTGTTTGTGTCTTATTTGGATCATATTTAATCGCGTCGTAAAAATATCGGACGACGTCCCGAACGCTCATGTTTTCTGCGTTTGTGACTTCCGACCTCACCATTGCAGCCCGAATCTCATCGGTGTGTTCTTTTGCAAAACGGATCCACTGACCGGTTCCCGGTTCGAGCTTATTAAACGCATCAACAAGACTTTTTCCGTATTTGTCCCTGAAAATATAATAAGAAAAGATTTTTTGCGCCTCCTCCTGCGTCGCCGCAGGCGCGTAAACCGGTTCCTCGCGTGTTTCCACTTCCGGCAGAGAAAACCCTTTTTCCAAAAGATAAACCTCCCGAAGGTTCATATCGTCCTTCAGGTCTTTTGTGATCCGTTCGATCCCTTTTCTGTTGACTTCCTCTTCTGCGTAATTTCCAAGGGGATACAATGCGCGTGCTTTGTCCCCGTACTTCTTTGAAAAGTCGTAGTATGTATCGAGAAGATTTTGTGATGCTTTTTCGCTGATTTTATACGACACCTGCGGCATCGTCGGCGTATAGGCGTCGCCGCTGTATACGACGTTCCGGCTTTTTTCCGGATCGATTGTGTTTTTGTCAAATATTACCGTTGTATCGCCGTACTTCGTGTGCCCGAGTTTTGCTTTTGTAATAGCAATAGAAGGGGCCGGGAAACCGCCCCATTCTGTGAGCTGTGAAAGCAGTCGTTCACTTTCAAGATTGTGCACGGCAATAAGATCTTTCGATTCTTCAACAACACTCAGGTCCTTTGAAAAATCGGTTTTGTTTTCTTGACTTTTTTTCTTGCTCGTGTTATTATCAATATAGACAAGGCGAGCTGCCGTGTTAAGCCCTTCAAGTTTAATGGAGGTCCCTGGCACATATAAGTCAGCAGTCTTGTTTTTTATATATATTGTTGCATCTGATGGCAAGTTGTTAATCATAGAAACAACATCTTTTTGCAAATGAACGCTACTTGCCCTGTTTACTCGATCCCCATCGAAAATCACATCCATATCAAATGCGACCAACAACGGGTAATCCTCGGTTGTCGGGGTTGAAATATATACCTCTGCATTGCGTGTCGGATTATTTATTAAAATATTCCAGTTTTTTATACTGTGATTCAACATAAAGATTGTTTCATCTTTTAATTGATGAAAGACATCTTTCCCTTTTTGGGCATAAGAAATCGTAGATAAAGGAAAAGCATACGGCAAATCATTGTCTGAGTATGGATTTGAAAAATCATTCATAATAAGAGTATCACTTCTTTGAATGTTTCTTCGTTTTCCATTTTTCAATGAGATATAGCCGTTAATTTGTTTTTCCCATGACATGTTCTTTGTACGATCAATCGAATACTCCACCCCGCCGTCGCCGGTGGGGATTTTGTTTTTCACTGCCTCCAGCGCCCGCTCAAAGGTGCTCACAAACGCTTCCGCCGCGTCCGCATCCGTGCCCAGCGCCGCCGCCACGGCACTGTCCCGCCTTGCCAGCTTTGCGATCCCAGCTCTCATATCCTCAACAAAGGCTTTCAGTCTGGCAACGAATTTCTCCCACCGCGTCAGGTTTCCGGTTTCCGCCATCTTCCCGGCAATCGCCGCTTCAATCTCCGCCGTGTTCTTCTGCGCCATCAGCGTGCCGAGGTACTGCGCCGCGATCTCTTCCTTCAGCTTCGCCCGGTTCCGCCCGTAGGCCGCCTCCCGGTCGCTGAACAGCGCCGCGTAGTCTTTCTCGCTAATAGTCTCCTGCAAATAGTCGAGCACGCTGTCAATCAAAAAGCGCTTGAATTGCGCTCCCTCTTCTCCCGACTGTTCCAACAGGTGGAACGCCTCGTGGTACGCCGTCAGCGTCAAAAGGTTCTCGTTCTTCGTCTGCCCCGCGCCCGTCTCCAGTGCCAGCACCAGCACGCTCCCGTCCCGAAAACCGTTCACGACCGCGAGCCGCCCGTCGCTGTAGATCCGGTCCGCCACCGCTATGTTCAGGCCGTATTTCCGCGCAATGCCCTCCAGCACCTCCACGGCTGCCGCCTGTGTGTCGGTCAGTTCGTTGGTTGTAATCAGCCGCACGCCGGCGTCAAAGCCGCTCACCCGGTTGCCGCTCTCCCAGGCCTGTCGCATCTGCGCGTCGGTCAACTGGTGTTCCCGCACATTCAGCGTGGCAGCCTGTTTTGCTGTGATCCCCACGGCCCCGGCCGCAAACTGCGTATACCATTCCTCCGCAAAGGCCTCCGGATCGGCGCCGCCGCTTTCCTTCCATGCGGCAAAGGCCTCGTTCGCGCTCTCCTTCGTTAATTCCCGCGCATTCTCCCGCAGCTCCATTCGCCGCGAAAGCGTCTCCAAAAACGTCCGCGTTTCCTCGTTTTCCAGCAGCACCTCGCTCAGCTTCACCGTCTCGCCGTCGCTGTCAACAAAGCGCAGCTCGCCGCCCCGCACGTCCTTGATCTCGCGCAGGGTCAGCTCGTCGCCTTGCGCATCCGTGGCAGCCGTATCGTTTTTTGTTTTCGCTTCGGTTTCGGCTTCCAGCCGGTCCAGCGCGCCGCTTTTCTCCGCCTTGCGCAGCCGGTTGTCCAGAATAATAATGCGGTTTTCTTCCTTCTTCGCCGCTTCCTTCAAACGTCGAAGTTCTGTTTTTTCCGTCGCTGTCAGCTTCTTTTTTTCTTTCAGGTCGTTTATCTTCTCCAAAATCCCGTCAAGCCGCCCTTCGGCAGCCGCCTTTGCTTCCGCGTTCTCCTGATAGCTGGTCAGCGCCTTCGCTTCCGCTTCCGTCCCGGCGTCCTCCACCTTCGCCTTCTGCAGCGTTTTTTCTTTTTTGCTCTCTTCGCCTGCCCGGCGTTCGGCAGCAGCGTTTTTCTTCGCCTGTGCTGCCCGGTTTTCCGCTGTCTGCTTCGCCTTCTGCGCAGCCTCCGCTTTTTTCCCGGCGTCATACTGCCGAAGCTCGTTTTCCAACGTCACGGCTGCTTTCCGTTCGGCTTCCGTCACCGTTTTTCCGGCGGCTTCTTTCGCGCGGAAGGTCTCAACCGCCCGCTTCTTTATATCGTAGTTACTGTCATATTTCGCGCCGATCTCATAAATGCGCTCCCACTGGCCTTCGCCTATGGCTTTCGGTTGCGCTGTTTCGTTCCCGGTCCGCCCGGCGCGGAACGCCCGCTGAATATCCCGCACCTGATAAGGCATGTCGGCTCTGTTCGCTCTGGCGCCGATTTTCCCGATCTGCACCAGAGCGTTTGCGGTTTCAGCGTCCGTGTGCAGCATCCGGACGCCCTCATATAAAAGCGCGTCCGAAGAAGACCTGTATTTAACTTCATCCGCGTTCACCGTTTTGCCGTTTTCCAGCTCCAGCGTCATCTTGCCGTCTTCGATCTTCGCGATCTTCTTCGGCACCACGCCGTTCTTCCGGTCAATATTTTTGCCCGTCCGGGAAATGTCCTTCCCGGTCAGCTTCTCCATTGCCGCACGCCGTTTCGCGTAGTCGATCCCCTGCTGCTGCTTTTCTTTCGAGGTTACGGAAGTATAGGCGGAAATCGTTCCCGATACGTCGCTCCGGTAGTCCGCCGCCTTGTTCAGCACCCGGCTCATGATCCGCATGGCGTCCTTGCCGTCTGTGCCCACGTCCAGCGACTTCACACGATCGATATCCGCGTCTGTGATCTTCCTGCCGGTGATGCTTTTCATGGCGACGTCCGCCATCACGTTCTCGGCTTCCCCTGTCACGCCTTCCCGGTTGATAAGCTCCCGCACCTCACGCTCGATCTGGCCGCCGAATTCCCCTTCGGTAGCCTGCAAGCCCATCGTCAGCCGCGCTCGGTCTCCGAAGCGCAGCTTTTCTTTGTTCGTGTCCACGCCGCCGATAAACTGCGACGTCATGCTGTTTTTATCAAACTGCTCTCCCAGCGCAGACAACGTCTGCAGGTCTCCCCGCGCGATCGCGTCTTTCACAAGGCCGTATCGTTTACCCTGCTCGAATCCGCCGGTCACGCTGTTGATGCTCATGGCACTCAATGCGCCGAGCATTGCGGAATAGCCGACCTCGCTCCAGTCGATATCCGCCTTCTCGCCGGTGATCATCATTTTCACAAACGGCCCGATGATATCCTGCAGCCCTTCCTCCAGCCCCTCGCTTCCGGCTTCGCCCAGGAATTTGCCGCCGTTTACAACAGCCCATCGTAAAAACGCGTTGTTGATCCCGTTCGCAGCCTCGCCGAGCGTTCTGCCTGCCACCTTGCTGAAGGCGGTGCTTCCAACGGCGCCGATGCCGTTCAAGGCATACTCGAGCCCCGCTTCCAATGCGCCGGTGATCTTACCGTAGAGCTTTGCCTGCTCGTAGGAATATCCCTCGTTGAGCATTTCGGCGTAAGCCTGCCCGCCGGCGGATCTGCCGATGCTCAGAGCGCTCGTCGCCTTCGATGCGATATTCGTCGCCGTCGCCAGTCCTTCCCCGCCGAATCCCAGCGCCGTCCCCACGCCGCCGGTCACAGCGCCTGCGGCAAGGCCTGCGGCAATGCTCGGCAGCATATTGGCCGTGGTGTAGATCAGATCATAAGCCGTCTGCGCCGCCGTCCATTTTCTTTTTCCCTGCGCGTCCGTTTCCCCGAGGGCTTCCCGCGCCAGGCCCGAGGCATACTCCGTCGTGCTCGGTGCCACATACCCGTCCTTATCCAGCCACTTTGTCAGTCCTTCATAGTGGCTTTTCAGTCCGGCATACCCGCCATATAAGTACGTCAGCGCCTTGTTATCCTTCAGCGCTTTGTTATATAACGCCTGCGCGCCCTTCTGATTCCGCATGTCCATCACGGCCTCAAAATACTGCCGCGCTTTGTCTGCGTTGATTTCCCCGGATCTGGCCTTCGCCAGATAATAGTTGTAAACCCGCTGTTCGTCCGGCGTCAGCTCGTAGGCGTATTCGTTTTCAAGTTCTCTGAAGGGCGCTGTAAGGTCCGGCGCGTTGTCTCGTTCGCGCTGTTCCCTGTCTGCGTCGTTTGCCGCCCGCAGCATCCCCCAGAAGCCGCCGCCTACTTTCGCTTCGGCTGCCGCCCGCTGTTGGTTTTCCCGTTCCACTGTGGAAGAAATACTGAAAAAGGCGGGGTCTGCCTTCGCCGCCTCAGTCATCTCATCCAACGTCTGCGCCTGCTGCAGTACCCTCGCCTGCACGATGTTCTTTTCGCTTTTACTGATCTCGTTCTGCAGCGCGCCGAGATCGGAGAATCCGGCCTCCTTCAGCAGCTGCTTTTCTTCGTTCGAGACCGGCGTTTCCTTTTTCGAGAACGGCGCGCCGCCGGCATAAACGGCGGCATATTTTGCCCGGATCCCTTCCACCTGCTTTTGGATTTCTTTCAGGCGGTTGATCCGGCTCCGCTCGCTGTCCACGTTCATTTTAAGGAGCTTCTGCGCCTGCTCCGCATCTCGCTTCTGCTGTAAATAATCCGCCTCGTCCTTGAATTGCCCGTAGTATTTCTCGTTGTTCTGGATGTCTTCATAAGACCGCTGCAGCGCCGCGTCCTCGTCCTGCAGCCCTTTTATGATGGCGTCGATGTTCACGCCGTCGGGCGCACCGCCGGTCTCCTTATAAAGAGCAAAATACTCCCGCAGCGTCCGGTTAAATTCCTGCAGCTTTTTACTGTCTGCCGCGATGGTCTTCGAGGCGCTGCCGTCGGCGCCGTAGGTCAGCGATTTTGCAATGCTCTCATACTTTTTTGTATACTCGTCAATGCCTGAGCTGTATGCTTCATAGCCGCCGAGGTCCCTGATTTTTTCATTCAGATAGTCCCTATATGTCGCCGTGTATTCCGGATTGTTTTTTCGGTAATCCACGCCGCCGGCCATCTGCACAGAAAAAGGCTGCGCTTCCTTTTTTGCCTGTATGCTGCTCTCTGTCTTTTTCTTAACGCTGCCGGTATATGCTTCAAACTGCGTCTGCAGCTTCACGCCGGTCTGCTTACTCGTCGTTGACGCGGTACTTTTTTTCTTCTTCGTTTTTGAAGTCTCAGAAGTCGTCGTGCCCTTTATTTGCATATCAGATACCGTAATCCTTTCTGATCTTATTCGCTTCCGCCGCGGTGATCTTCCCGTTTTTCTGCGCCTTCGCGATTTGCACGTTGATATAATCTTTATAACTTTCGCCGTTGCCGCCGCGGCTGGAGTATTCGCCGTTTGTCATCACGCCCGCCTTGAAATTCTTCACGGCGGTTTCGTTCACGCTGTCGCTTTTGGAAGGTTTGTCACTTTTTGTGTCTTTGTCTGTCGTGGTCGTTGTCGCGGTCGTCGTATCGGCGGGACCTTTCCAGCCGTTTGAAAAGTCCCCGGTCGATTGTCCGGCATATTTCCCGCCGCTGCTGCTCACGCCGGCGGAAGAACTTCTCCCGCCGGAAGAACTGCCGCCGCCGCTGCCGCCGTATCCGTTCTTATACAACGCCGCGTATTTATACGCCATTTCCTGCGCGAACTGATCCTCCGCCACCTGCTGCTGATGCATTGCGAGGGCCCGGCTGTAGGCGTCGCCGTATAAACCGTACTCATAGGTGCGGTCACGGTCCAGCCGGTCGCTCAGGTAGCTCCGGTCGGTGTAATAGTCGTTGTAGCTGTCGCGGTATCTGCCGTAATCGATGCTGTCCTTGTTCTGATACAGGCCGTACAGATCTTTCAGATCCTGCCCCTCCTGCTGGTAGCGCTGATACGCCAGCTGATACAGCTGCGGCACCACGTCGTTTAAGCGTCCCAGATACTGCTGATACGCCTGATTCCCGGCGCTGGCGGCATAGCTGTTCCCATAGCCGCCGGTCATCGTCGCCGCCTGTCCCATGGTGTCTTTCATCGCCAGCTTCCCGCCGCGGATATACTGATCCCGGTACTGCTGATACAGCGCATCCGCGTTCACGTCGTAAGTAAACGGCTTTCTGTCGGCATACTGCCCGATCAGCGCGTCCATCTTCTCCCCATAGGGGGAGGTATACGCCGCCGGCGCCTGCAGCTCGTCCAGCGCCTGCTGCCGTTTTTTCACGTTTTCGCTTTCAACGTAATCTTTATATGTAAACGCCATCCTATTGCCCTCCGTGTTTCTCCAGATCAGCGATCCGGTTGTTTGCCACCTTTATTTTCTCCTCGTGTACGCTCGCCTGCTCTTCCAGTTTATACGTCCGTTCAACGAGGTTATTGTGCTTTTCCACTTTTTTCTCCAGCTGCTCCAGCCTGTAAAACATCAACGCGTTTTGCTTATTATTATTTATAATGCAAACGATGATGCTCGCCGCAGCGCCGATGATGGCGCTGAGTATCGTCGCAGTGATTGTCGTCATAGCCGTGTCCTCCTTATTTCCATTGGCCGATCACCATAAAATCCGCAAACATTTCCGCCGGCATATTAAAATCGCTCGGCATTGCGACGGCCATCCTGAATTGGTTATTCGCAGAATGATAGCAACCGATCACAAAAAACGTTACGCCGTCCGAGCGCGTGCAGAATACGGCGTAATCCGTATTCTGCAGCGTCACCGGCAGCGGCACGTCAAAGTAATAATAAGTGAACCCGGTTCCGGTGCCCCACGCGCCGCCTGCAGCCGGCGTTACGCTGTTGTTTACGGCGCGCAGCTCGATCTTCCCGCTGTCCCATTTCCGCCACGTCCAGCTTCCGCTTGTTCCGGTATCGGTCACGTAATCCGCCTCGCCGAGATCGTTTGGCGTCAGATCCACGTCGTTTATAAGCGTGTGTCCGTTGATCTCTCTGCTGGTCGGTACGGCTCCAACGTCGTCAGCATCCAGAACGATATCATCAGACAGCGCCTTCCCGTTTACCGTGCGGACCGTCGGCACCGCGTTCACGTCCTCGGCGGTCAGAGCAATGTCATCAGACAGCTGTTTGCCGTTGATCTGCCACGTCTGCGGCACGGCATGTTGATATACGGCTCTCGCGCTGGGGTATTGGACGTTCGTGCTGTTCTCCGAGATCGCTATGATTTTATTGTTCGTTTCTTCCCGTCCGTCAACGCCTGCGTCGCCGGTGGTTTCCGGCAGATCCAGAAAGCTCAGCGCGTAATTAAGCTTTTCCACCGTCCGCGTCAGGTAGGCGTACACCTGTCTCAGCTGCTCGTCGCCCGTATAATATTGCGGCAATTCAAGTCTCACTGCGTTTCGCTCCCTTCCTCCAGCGTTTTCACGATGGAAAACAGCTGCACTTTTCCTTTCCCGGAGATCCTGAGCCTGAAGTGGTCGCACCGCCGCGGCATGATCGGCAGCGAAAAGCTCCGCAGGCTTTCGCTGTGGATGGTCGCTACGTGGATCCACGGGTCCTTGCTGTCATACTGGATCTCCACCGTCAATTTGCTGCCGAAGTCCATTTGCAGCTGCAGCGTCAGCCGCGATAAATACCGCATCCATACTGCGCTGCCTGTGCTGCTTCTCTGCAGCGAAAAGATCGTCCCGCTCTGGGCGCTCCACTCCACCGTCTCGTCTCCGTTCCGCACGCTGCGGATTTCTCCGTCCGGCGTCAAAAATAGCACCTCGCCGTCCTCCACCGCAAACTGAACGGCTTCCGTCCCGTCCTCCCGGAACCACGCCGCCAGCACCGCGTCGAATTTGAACAGGTGATAGCCCCCGTCTTCCTCGCTCAGCATCGAGATATAATATTTATTGTTCCACGCGCCGGCGGCAGCGGCAAGGTGCCCGTCTTCGGGCAGCCCCACGTATTTGATTTCGCCGAACGCCTCGCTGATGGTGCCGGGGTACGCCCCGTCATACACGCACACGCCGGTGCGGGATTTATAATAAAGCCGCTCATTGAGTATCTGCAGGCTCCGCTCTGCGCCCAGCTGCACGCCTCTGCACGCGGTCTGCTCCACCCGGAAGGCGGCTGGCACGGCCCCGTATACCCGGTACAGCACGTCGTCCTTAAAGAAGTGCGGCATGCCCTGGTAGGCAACGGCGCCCGTCCACGGCCCGCCTGCGCCCACGCTCACCGTATAGCTGTCGGCGGAAATCCCCTGATACTTGCGCCAGTTCTTGAAATCCCCCAAAGCGGATGCGTAGATCTCGTTCACAAAGCTGCCGTCCGCGTCTTCACCGTACCGGCAGCCCCACAGGCGGTTCCCGCACTCGATCACGTGATCCAGCACCGGCAGCCGCCGCGCGATCTTTATGCACAGATTGTACATATCGTTCGTCTCATCGTAGGCGATATCCGGAATATACTGCACCTCATCGTCATCCATAATGCCCTCAAAGGCGATCCAGTCCTCCCCGGCAGCCGTCACGATCAGGTCTTTGCCATTGAACGTGTGGAACGGCGCGGTCTCGTCGGGCAGCCCGCTGATGCGCACGCCGTCCCCCTCGTGAAATCCGCTGCCGATCCCCTCGGCCCTGATCAGCACCGTAGTGCTCAGCACACTCGTCCACACGCCGGTCGTCGCGTTATACTGCTTTAAGATCGGCTGATCACCGGCTGTGTCAAGCCACAAAGCCATGTGCGCCGGTGTTTTCGGCGGTTCGCTGCCTTCGCTGATATCAGTGCCGAACTCGTTGCCTCTGGCGTCCGCCACTTTAAACGTCACCGTTTTTTCCGGGCTTGTCTCGGTGCCGGCCTCCAACAGTCCGCTGTCCTCCGGGTTTGCCGTGTTGTAATACGCCTTATCCGGGAAGATCACGATATATGCGCCCATGCCGACCATCTGCTTCGGGCCCTCGTCGCTGAGATCCATCACCGGCACGTCGTCCACAAACAGCCGGTTCCCTGCAATATACGCCAGCGCATTCCCGCCGAGCATCGCCTGTACCGGTCCTGCCTCCGCCGGCGTCTCCCGCTTCCCGCGTCCGGCTCTGGGCGACAGCGCAGGGTACGCGTCGCCGGTCATGTTCGTCATGTCATAAAAACTGTTTTCCGGGATCCGCGCCCGGTGATCATAGCCGCCGAAGGCGTCGATCATCGTCTTTGTCGTCTGCGTCTCATTCAGATAAGGGATCTGCAATTTTCTCTCCCCTCCTTCCGATCAGCCTTGCGCCGTTTCCGGTTCTGTTGTCTTTTCCATAATAACAAAACGCTCTTGTCAGCGGCATGTGTGTGCTGTTGTAATGATTCGCAAAATCCGCATATTTTGCGTTAAACCGCAGCGCTTCATTGTTGTATCTTGTAATCTCGTTGTTAAAGAAGCTGATCTGCATCATAAGCCAGCACATATAGATATCATCATATGGTAACGTCGCCAGCAGCCGTGTCATCCCGTCGGTTTCGTCTGTGTATGCATGCCATTCCCCCGCGTCCTCATGTGTTTTCACGATCTCTTCATAGATCCTGCCGTCGAGCTCGCTCAGCCACAGCACCTTGTTGTGCCTTTCGATCCCGTTCGGCATGAGCGCGTCTGCGCGGTCTATCGCTTCCCTGATTGTCATATTATCGCTCCCTTCCATCGCTTGAACGAACAATTCAAAATAATAGTTTTATTATCCTCAATTCCATGTTCAAACATGGGGGCAAACGCCCGTAAGCGCTAGCCCCCTCGATCATTTACTCCGCGGCCAGCACCTTCTGCTTTCTGCGGCGTCTGAGTTCCGCTTCATATTCGGCCTGTACCCGCTGCATTTTTTCCTCGTGCTTCAGCACCTCATACACGGGAAGGGGAACCTCCACCTCCACGCCGCGTTGGATCACGTAGCGGTAGCCGTTGATGATCACGACCTTATCCTCGTCCGTATCCTTCAGGATCGGCAGATAAACGGTTCTGGTCTCATCTGTTTTCACGGATTCTCCGCCGCTTTTCTTTCTGCTTTCTTCTGCCATAGTATTTCCTTTCTTCTACGGTAACAGGGATCCGGTACGCATCTTATTCGCCGGATCCCCGTATGTTGATCAGTTCGCCGCCGCGATTGCCGAAAACTCCTCCGAAAGGCTCTCCACACGAACCAGATATTCCGGGATCAGGATTTCTGCGGTCTTCATGCTCTTCCAGCCCACAGAGCTGCGCTGATCCAGCGGATCGGCCGTGCCTGCCGACCCCTTCTGCTTCACAATGGTCTGCATGCCGCCGCCTTCGATGTCTGTCACGCCGTAGGCGCCCGCGCCGACGAAAAGTGTGGAATACACGGCGTAACGGTTTGTAAGCGCCGAGGCGTCGCCGCTGGGGTCGATCTTCGGGCAGGTGGTATCCTTAACGATCAACGCCTCGCTCGATTCCACAAATCGCACGCCGCCGATCTCGCCCAGCTCCCCGGTATACAGGTTTTTGGTATCCCTGTACTGGTGCGGATATTTCCAGTTGTCGTCGTTCTTCAGGTCGTTTGCCACATCCGGGTGGATGATCGCAACATAATACCCGTCGATCTTCGGTGCGTTCACGCGTTTCAGGTAGGTGGCGATCTTATTCACCATCTTCACCGTCAACTTGCTGGTCAGGTTCATGTTGGCACGCTGCGTCACCTTCGTTTCAGTGCTGCCGCTCCACGTGGAGCAGTAAAAAACGTTGGTGCTCGCCTGCAGCACGTTTCTCGTCACAGTATCCAGCGTCAGTCCCGCCTGCGTGCCCAAAAGATCTGTCGCTTCGAGGATCGTATTGTCGACCGCCGTCAACTCCAGCACGTCCGATTGTACGATAAAATCGCCGTATTGGCTCACGGTGGCCGTTACGGTCGAAACGTCCATGCTCTTGCCGTCCGGGGTCACGCCCTCGGTCAGGGGGGTCAGCGCCTTTGCAAGCGGCGCGAATTTTCTGAATTCGATCGACTTGCCATTGCCCTTCGGGATGGGCCGTTTCTGGCCGAACTGGTCGTGCACCAGCTGTGCCTTCGCCATTTTGATCAGGTTCCGGTCGTAAAAGGTTTTCATTTCCGCCGAGAGATCGTTCCCTGTCGTGGCGGTCGTATCGGTCGTCGCGTTCACGTGCACTGCGAACAGCTGTAAAACATTCAGCGCCCGCAGCACTTTTCTCAGTTTCTTCATTTTTTGCTCCTTTTCTCCGGAGCATTTTTTTTAAAGGACGATGCGCGCTCCGGAACGCACCCTCCTCTTTGCCTCTTCAAATTCCTCGTCAGTCCACTGGCTCGGGTCGTTTTTGTAGATCACGCCCCCGCTGCCGCCTGCGCCGCTCTCTTTGGGCCGGTTCGCTCCCGCGGCCACTGCCGCGGCGGCTGCCGCCTTGCCCTTTTCGGCCGCCTGCTGTATGGCAGCGGGCACCACGTCTCTGGCGTGCACGACCAGATACGCGTTTCCGACGTCGATCCCGTTTTGCAAAAGACGCACGAACTGCTCGTTCTGCAGCTCCTGCTTCAGGTCAAGCCCCGGGTATTCCGCCTTCGCATCCTCCGCCTGCTTCATCCAGCGGGCGACGTCCTGCTCCGCGCGGATCTGCGCTTCACGGTCCCGGTCCACAGCTCTGAGCTGCGCGATTTCCCGTTCCATCCTGCGGATGTTTTTCAGCTCCGCAACAGAGATGCCCCGCTCCAGAGCCTCCTCTTCATAATAGGCGTCGTCATCCTCCACCGCTTTCACAAGCGCCTTCGTATCCGACGGGTCCACGCCGTGTTTTCTGCCCAGCATATCGAGCAGAGGCTTCAGTTCATTGTAGCTCGCTTCCGTTTCCTTGAGGTTTTTGAGTCTCGGCTTCAGGATATCCTCCACCGCTTTTCCGAAATCCTCTTTATAATCGCCCTCGATCAGGCTTTTGAAGTCGGCTTTTTTCCCGGTTTCGGTTTCCTCTGTTTTCTTCGCAGCGGAGTCCTGCGCAGCGGGATCCTTCCCGAACACAACGTTCCGGAATTTATTCCCGTTCTCTCCCGTTTCCTTCTGCCCGGCGTCGGCAGTCCCTTCGCCCGCGTCCCCGCCGTCCGCGCCGCCCTCCGCAAAGAGCTGCAGCGCCGCCGGGTACATCAATTTTTCCTTCATAGGTCGTCCTTTCTGCCCGTAAAGTGGGCGATCCTTTTTTTTATCTGATCGGGCCGCTGCCCGGATCATACTGTTGAGTGTGTTATTGAGTGTGTTGTGTGCTGTGTGTTGTGTGCTGACGGCTTTAACTCCGAACTGCTTTAACTCCGAACGCCGCCACCTTCACGTGCGCGGGGCTCGCCCGCTGCAGGCACAAAAACCCCTTTTCGATCACAAAAAAGGAGTGCAGCAGCTCCGCGTAGGCTTCGTCTGTTCCCGCCTGCGCCACGATCCGCGTCGCGCCGTCTTTGAGCTTGATCTCCGGTTTTCCCGCCAGCTTTCCGGCAGCATAGGCGTCCTCCGTGTCCTGCGCCGCCGTCAAGGCCAGAATACTGGCCGCCGCACAAACGATATCTTTTCCTTTTTCGTCATAGTTCGCGTGTCCTTTGACCGTCAAAACAAGCGCACGCGCCCGGTCGCTCTTTCCGAACTTCGCCCGTATCATTCCTTCCTCCTGGTATGCTGAGTGTTATGTGTGGTGTGTTGAGTGTTGTGTGTTGTGTTTTGCTGACGGCTGACTGCTGACCGCTGACGGCTGACTTCATTAACTCCGAACTAAATCCTGCTGGCCCCGGCGCTCTCTTCCCTGGCCTTCTGCGTCACACGGCTTTCCGCCGGATTATTGCTGAACGCCGTTGTGTTGTTCCCGCCGCCGGTCGGAATCGGCTCGCCCGCGGGGGCCATGCCGAACTGCTGCATCATGCTGTTTACGATTTCATTCGTCCCCCGCATCGCGTCAACCATACCGCCCAGCTGCAGGCACTGCTGACGGAGCTGCTCTACCATCTGCAACAGCGTTCCGTTCCTCGCGATCTTCTGCGCGATCTCCTGTTTGCGGTCAAAATCCATCATATCGATACACAACAGCGCCTGGTCCGCCATCGCCGGATTGAAGAGCCCCTCCCGATAGAGCTGGAGGCTCATTTCGTTCTGGCTCATTTTGCTGTAGGCCGTGGCACGCTGGGCAGATACCTGCACGTCAAACAGCGGGATCTTTTCGCCGATCTCCACGTCATACAGCTGCTGCATCCGCGGCCGGATCCCTGCATTGTCATACTGAGAAAACTGCATTTCTCCGTTTTGCCCCAATATCCGGAACTGCCGCGGCATACTGTAAAACTGCCGGATCAGCTCGATCACAAGCAATATCACCAGACGATAGGCCCGGTAACTCCCGCGGCTTGCGTCCCGGCTGAGTTTCCCGCCTGCCTCCTGCATCGCCGCGATGGCGCTGGCAGCCGTCACGCCCGCCGTATGCCCGCCGGTGTTCACGTCCCGGTTGCCGGTGGTCTCTTTCAGCTCGTCGATCTTGTTCTGCAGCACCTGCACATAGACGGCTGAAAGCGGCTTCCCTATGATCGGCCGGATGTTATCGTCGCTCAGCTGCCCCGAAACGTGCACAAAATCCTTTTTCAGATCCGCGTATTCCTCCTCGTTCACGCCGCCGTTGTTTTTGATAAAATGCCGGGGCCTTGTATTCGCCAGCAGATTCTGTAAAATCCCCTGTCCGGCACGGTCGATGTATTCCTGGGGATTTTTCGCGATATCAATATAGCCGAATCCCGCAGGTGTTCCCGGCAGCTTGTGGAGAACGTCAAAAACAAAGGGATAAAGCCCGTGGTCATACCACCCCCGCTCGAACATTGCGGGGTCGTTTTCGCTGGCGTATAGAACCTCGCTGTTTACGAATTTACAGTAATGAAGCAGCGTTCTGTCCCCTGCCCGTTTCTTATAATACCAGTCCACAACGATGGATTTCCCGTTGTCGTCCGCCTGTTCGTCTTTCTTGTATTCCGTCAGCTGTCCCGTTGCCCCGCCAAGCTTCCCGGTAAGCTGCGGATACGCGCTTAAAAGCATCTCGTTGTCCGCCTTTTCAACAAAAAACACATTCGGGCTCTTCTGGATATCAGTGATCCCCGGCTCCCAGAACAGATTCAACAGATCAACCTTCGTTATGCTGATCTCGCCCAGTCCGTGCAGCGCCTCCGGATCCCAGAATACGCCGTATACCCCGGCCCCCGTCTTCTCTTTGGTCAGCATCACGTCGCTATACACTTCCTCGAAGTCGTTTTGTTCCAGAATCACCGGTATAATACTGGTCAGATTCTCCGCCTCCGCTTTGTCGCCCTCTTCTCTGGGCAGCACCGTCGGCGCCGGGTAATTATCCATAGCGTCCGCGTGCTTGTTGAGGATCATGTTTAAAAGCCAGGCGGAAGAGGGCTCAACCTCGTTCTCCCGCTTCCCTCGTAAGGTCTCCCAGTGCCGGAGCTTATACCATTCCTCATTCTCTACGATCTTCGCTTCAAGAGCCGCTTTCCCGCGCTTGTACTCGTCCAGCTTCTGCCGCGCCCGCCGCACCGTCTCCTCGTTCACGGTCTGTGGCACTGCGCCCGGCGACTCCACTCCCTTTTTTCCCGTGTTCTCGTTCATCTTGCTCCTCCAAAGAGTGTTGTGTGTTATGTGTTGAGTGTTGAGTGTTGAGTGTTGAGTGTTGACGGCTGACCGCTGACTGCTGACGGCTTTAACTCCGAACTCCTAAAACACCTGCATTCCAGGCCGCGCCGTCGCTTTCACATCCTCGGGCTTCACGTCCAGATACATCGCGGCAGGGCTCTCGTTCCAGCGGTCCGGCGTCTGGGCCTGCCGCGGCGCGATCGGCCGGCTCATGCAAAAATACCGCACTTCGTCCGCCACGTGGTCCTCGCCGTTTGTGTCCAGATCTTCCGGTCGGTGTTCGTCATACTGTAACAGCGGGATCGTCCGGATAAACGCCCGGCAGTTTTTGAACACATACAGCATCGGGAATCCGTCTTCGTCAAAATGCAGGCGGTAATGCACCTGCATCCAGCCCGGCAGGCGTTTGTTGTCGCCCTTTTCAAAATACACGCAGTGCCGGTCCGCCGCCTCTATGATCGCTTCACCCCGGCTCGCATCCCAGATACTCGGGTCCGCCACGCCCCGGATCCGCTTGCCCTTCAGCCAGCGGTGCTCGTTTTCGATTCGCCGAATCTCTTCAAATATCTTGTCCGGGTGCCACTTCACACCCTCGTTCGCGGTCTCTGTACAGCCATACAGTTCTAAGATTCTGTAGGCAACGCCATCATAATCGACGGCCCACCAGGCGCACGAAAACGGTTTTGCGTAGCCAAAATCAAAGCTCCTGCAGATACTCCAGCCGTCCGGGATTTCAAACGGTTCGATCACGTGCGTTTGCCTCCGGTCCATATAGTGCGTCTGGTCGTCTCGAAATTCCTCAAAAAACTGCCCCTCAAAAACATTCCAGTCGCCCTCAAGCCACGCCTTCCTGAGCTTCGGGGGGAGCGCCTGCAGTTGTTTGATATATTCCGGGTCCTTTTGCATCAGCGCCCAGTTATCCGTCACCTTTGAGGCGATAAACGTGTAGTCCTTGGGGTTCTCCGTCTCCCGGTACGCTCTGTCAATGAACATCCGTTTCACCCACTGGTGCCCCTGCCCGCCGGGGTTGCACGTGAGATACACCCGCTTCGGGAAGTTGTTCACGCCGCGCACGCAGGCCCGGAAGCGGTCGAACTGCTCCTCCGTGAACTGCGTCGCCTCGTCGATGAACAGCACGTCCACCTCGGTGCCCTGGTACTTGTCCAGGTCCGCCTCGTTCTGGGCATACCGGAATAAGATCACGCTCCCGTTGCCAAAGGTCAGCTCCTTAGTCACGTCCCGGTACTGCGCGATCTCGTGGAGCTGCGCCCGCATCTGGTTGATGTGGTTCGCCCTGAGCTCCGGATACGTCCGACGCACGATCATGATCTTGATACCTGGGTACCTGAGCGCCAGCAGCGCAGCTTTCGTCCGCACCGCCCAGCTCTTGCCGCCGCCTCTCGCGCCGCCGAACGCCACAAACCGCGTCCGCGCCGTTAAAAACCTTTTCTGCGTCTCACTCGGCGCCGATATCCTCAGCTGCATCCGCCGCAATTAAGAGCTTTTATTAACGATCACAACGGCGTCGTCACCCGAAAGATCCTCCGCTTCCCAGATATCGTCCGACAAAATGGCAACAAAACCGTAATTGTCATTCTCTCCGCCCTCGGCTTTTGATGCTTGGAAACAGCCTATTGTTTCCATTTCAACCGGGTCTCTGCCGGGGAACGGAATCTCGAAAGACATTTTGATCATCAATCCGGCGCTGACGACGGCATAAAGCTCCGCTGCCGTTTTGTTTAACGTAAGATTGGCGTTGCCCGTGGTTTGATCAACGCCGAATACGCCGGCAACAGCATACGGCGCCATGTCGGCCACAAGATCCGACGTCTTGATCGCGCAGCCGCCCTCGGCGAAAATGATCTCGAAAACCTGCGGGATTGCCTCCTCCTCCGGGTCCGTGAAATCTCCCACGCCCACAAAGACCAGCGCCGTCGGATCTGCGGCTGGAATGATCTCCCTTAACGGCAGCCTGATTTTTATCGCGTTATTGATCGTCACGTCCGCGTATGCGGTTTTGCCGGCAAGTACGGCTGCGAGCGTGTCAGCAAAAATCGCGGTCGTCGTTACGACCGGCACGCCCTCCACCTCCGCAACAGCAAAAGGCACGTGTAGGGTATCCTGCGGCAGCGCGCCCTTATTCCACTCGCCGCCGCTCACCAGTAACGCCATGCCGTTGTCGTCGGTCGTCACGTCCGGCAGCCCGGCTCCGCCGCCACCGCCGCCGCCTTCGATCATCTGCTTTACCTGCGCGATCGTTGCGAATCGCAGATCCGCCGCGTCCGGATCCTCTTTTGGCCGCATGTCGTTGTCGTTGGCGATCACCGCCGCCACCGCATCCGGCACCGTCTGCTCGGTACCCGCCGGATAGCTGTACTTCACGCCGCCGATATCCACCACGTAAGGGTTCGCTCCGATCGTCGGGATCGTTACCGTCTTACTCATGTTATTTGCTCCCTTCATTCGAGTTATAAGTGTTGTGTTTTTTAGTGTTAAGTGTTGAGTTATGTTAGGATTAATTTGAATACTCTTCGCTGTCTCCCATAAACTCCACCTTCACCGTCTGGCAGCCGCCGCCCTGCTGCTTCCGCCCGATTTCCATCAGCTTATCAAGCCCTGTGATCAGCTTCGTCAGCTCTCCGGCGCTCACCTTGCCGTTCCGCCTGTCCTGCACATAGGTCACTGTCCTCCGGAAAAACTCGTGCCCTTCTTCGTTCACGCCCTTTTCCGTCACCACGATCGGGTCCTTCGTCAGATCTTTGCGTGCGCGGTTTAAATCCTTCAAGAGCTTTTGGGCGCTCGCGTTGATTTCTTTGAAATATTCCTCAGATAGCACACCCGCCAGTTTCTTCCCGAGTTCTTCCCGAAATTCATCCCGCTGCCGTCCCCACTTCTCCCGGTTGGCGCGGGACAGCAGCGTTTTCTCCGGAACACCATACTTCGCCGCCAGCTTTTTCTGGCTGATATCTCCCGAAATATACTCCTTTCGCAGCTTCTTCCAGTCCACGTCTTCCCGCATCTTCGCACCTCTCTGCCCCTATCATAGCAAATCGCACTCTCCCAATGTCACTCCGTAAAACAAAAAAAAGCGCGTCTCGCGCGCTTGAGAGAGTTGAGTGTTATGTGTTGACACTTGAGTGTTGAGTAAGACTGTCGACTTTCGACCGCTGATGACTACGCATACTTCTCCTTCAATATCCTGTGCACCGGGCAGCTCTCGCATTCCTCCAGCTCCATACAAAACCGTCGTTCATATTCCCGCTTATCCCGCCCAGAAGCAAACGCCAGCCGGAGGGACCGGGCGCCCCCGATCCCCTCGCACTGGATGGTCTTCTGTTCCTCGTCAAGATAAAACGGACAAACGACGTTTACACTGTTGTGGTCCGCCATAAAACTCTTCCTTCCGTTAATTATGCTTCCGCCATCCGCAGACCGATCCGCAGCAGCTCGCAGTCCTCGTTAAACCGCAGTCGGCACCGTCCGCACAGCTCGCACGCGCAGGCCAGCTCCACTCCGTTTAAGATGTCAGTGATCCGTTCCTCCGGCCCCAGCGCCGGCATGGCGCCCACAAGGTTTTCAACGACCAGCCCCCGCAGCACCTCCGGGTCCTCCGACTGCCCCGCGGCCGCCGCCCAATTTTTATAGTTCTCCTCCGTCTTTTGCAGCACGTCCCGCGCCGCCCACGCCGTTTCCAGCGCTACGCAGTCTTCTTTCGTTATGTTTTTCATATGCTCACTCCTTTTCAAACGTCCAGCCGCTTTCGAGCAGCCGCCCGTATTTCACCGTCACCGGTTCAGTCGTTTTCGGTAGCCGCAACCCTGCCGCGAT
>CACZOP010000180.1 GCA_902782845.1 Oscillospiraceae bacterium
TACCATAAAACGGAGAAAACCTATGGCAACCGAACGCATCATCCAATTCGGCGAGGGCAATTTTCTCAGAGCCTTCGCCGAGGATTTCATCCACGAAATGAACAAACAGGGGCTCTATGACGGCAGCGTCGCGATCGTAAAGCCCACCCCCCGGGGAGACCTCGGAAAATTCGGGGCGCAGGGTAACGTCTACCACCTGCTCCTGCGGGGGATCGAAGACGGCAAAACGACGGAAACGATCAAAGAGATCCGCGCGGTAAGCCGCTGCGTGAACCCCTACGCCGATTTCAAAGCTTACCTTGCGCTGGCGCGGCAGCCTGCGTTCCGCTTTATCATTTCAAACACCACCGAAGCGGGGATCGCCTTCGACGAAACCTGCCGCTTTGAAGATACGCCAGCCCTCTCCTTCCCCGGAAAGCTCACACAGCTCTTATACGAGCGGTTCCGGCTGGGGCTGCCGGGCTTTGTTCTGCTGCCCTGCGAGCTGATCGACAGCAACGGCGACGCGCTGAAAGCCTGCGTGCTGCGCTATGCGGCCCTCTGGGCGCTGGGTGACTGCTTCGTCCGCTGGCTGGAGGAGGAAAACGACTTCTGCAACACGCTGGTGGACAGGATCGTCTCGGGCTACCCCGCGGCGGAGGCAGCCGGGATCTGCCGGTCCCTCGGCTGTGAGGATCTGCTGCTGGACACGGCGGAGCCCTACCATTTCTGGGCAATCGAAGGAAACTACGAAGCCGAGCTGCCCCTGCGGGCGGCGGGGATCAACGCCCTGTGGACGACGGACGTTTCCCCATATAAAAAAATGAAGGTGCGGATCCTGAACGGCCAGCACACCTCCATGGTGTTTGCGGGGCTGCTTGCGGGGCACGAAACCGTGGCGGACTGCATGGCGGATCCGGCGTTCGAAACGTATCTCGGGAGGCTGCTCAAAAAAGAGATCCTCCCCACCCTGCCGGACGATCCGGCGACGGCGGATTTTGCGGCGGCGACGGCCGAACGGTTCAAAAATCCCTATCTCCGCCACCGGCTGCGCTCCATCGCCCTGAACTCCGTTGCAAAATACAGGGCAAGAGTGGTCCCGACCCTTCTGGAGCGGACGGCCGCGGTCGGAAAAACGCCCCGGGTCTTCACCCTTTCGCTGGCGGCGCTTCTGTTTTACTATAAGCAGACGAACGGGATCGAAGACGAAACCGCCGCCGTTGAACGCATAAAAGCTGCGGCGCTCCCGGAGCTGCTCCGGGACGAAAGCCTGTGGGGGGCGGATCTTTCAACAATGGAGGCGGACGTAACGGCATGTATGCGTCTGATCGGAACAGCGGGCGTGCGGGAGGCAATGCAATGGAGCGTATCCTGATCCACCCGAAGGACAACGTGGAGGTCGACCCCGCCAACGGGCAGAAATATGCCCGCGCCGCCATCAAAACAGGAGAGGCCGTGATAAAATACGGCTTCCCCATCGGCTTTGCAACCCGGGATATCGCGCCGGGCGAGCATGTGCACAGCCATAATCTGCGAACCGGCCTCGGGGCAGACGAGCGCTACGACTACATCCCGAAGCGCCCTGCGATCCGACCCCGCACGCCCGAAACCATCCGCGCTTTCGTGCGGAAAAACGGCAAAATCGGCCTGCGGAACCACGTCTGGATCATTCCGACCGTGGGGTGTGTAAACGGCGCGGCCGGGGCGATTTCCCGCGAAACAGGGGCGCTGTGTTTTACCCATCCCTACGGCTGCAGCCAGCTGGGGGACGACCTTTTGCGTACCAGGCAAATCCTTTGCGGCCTGATAAAGCATCCAAACGCCGGGGGCGTGCTGGTGCTGGGTCTCGGCTGTGAAAACAACGATATGGACGGCATGAAGGCCGCGCTTGGAGACTTTGACCCGCACCGGACGCGTTTTTTAACGGCGCAGAGCTGCGAAGACGAGGTCGCCGAGGGGATCCGCCTTGTGCGGGAGCTGCAGGCGGCGGCCGCCGCCGACCGCCGGGAGGAAGTTCCGGTTTCCAGGCTGATCCTGGGCTTAAAATGCGGCGGCAGCGACGGTTATTCCGGCGTCACCGCCAACCCGGCTGTGGGGCGTATGACCGACAAACTCATTTCTATGGGCGGCGCGGCGGCGCTCACCGAAGTGCCGGAGATGTTCGGCGCGGAGCGGATCTTAATGGAACGCTGCGTGAACCGCGAAATCTTTAACAAAACCGTCGCGCTGATCGGGGACGCCAAAAACTATTTCCGCGCCCACGGCCAGCCCGTGAGCGAAAACCCCTCCCCCGGCAACAAAGCGGGCGGCATCACCACGCTGGAAGAAAAGTCGCTGGGCTGCGTGCAGAAGGGCGGAACGGCGCCCGTAACGGACGTGCTGGACTACGGCGAAACGATCGCGAAACCGGGGCTGAACCTTATTAACGGTCCCGGGAACGACGGCGCGGCGGTCACGAACCTCACAGCCGCCGGCTGCCATATGATCCTTTTTACCACCGGCAGGGGCACGCCGCTGGGCAGCCCCGTGCCGACCCTGAAAATCGCCTCCAACACCGCGCTTGCAAAGAAAAAAGCAAACTGGATCGATTTTGACGCCATGACCGGCAGCGACGACGACCTGTGGCGGCTCATCAGAGAAACCGCCGAAGGAAAGCCCACAAAGCAGGAAACCGGCGGGTATTACGATATCGCGATTTTCAAAGACGGCGTAACGCTTTAAGATCACACGGGGCCGGGGATCCCCGTTCCGACGAAAGGTGGATTGCAATGACCGACGAACAGACCGCCGTTCTCACCAACGCGGCGAGCTTTATCACCGCCCTGCTCAGCGCCGACGCCGGGGGACACGACCACTTTCACGCCTTCCGGGTGGAAAAAACCGCCGCAATGCTGGCAAAAGAAACCGGCGCGGACGAATTCACCGTGCGTCTGGCGGCCGTTCTGCACGACGCGGACGACCGCAAGCTCTTTCCCGAAACCGCCGGGAACCAGACCCATGCGCGTTACTTCCTTGCCGAAAACGGCGTTTCTCCCGAAAAAACCGAAGAGATCCTCGCCGTCATCCGGGAGGTATCGTTCCGGGGGACCGACAGCGTGACCCCGGAAACAGCGGAGGGAAAATGCGTGCAGGACGCGGACCGGCTGGACGCGCTGGGCGCCCTCGGGATCGCCCGGGCCTTCGCCTACGGCGGGGCGCATAACCGCCCGCTTTACGATCCCGCCGTGCCGCCCGTGCAAAACATGGACGAAAAAGCCTACCGCGCCAACGTTTCCCCCACCGTGAACCATTTTTACGAGAAGCTTTTTTTGCTGAAGGACGCTTTGCAGACGGAAACCGCCCGCCGGCTTGCCGAAGAACGGGAACGTTTCATGCGGGCGTTTCTGGAGGAATTCTACGCCGAATGGGTGGGCGAACGGTAAGCCGTCTTTCGGCCGCCGACCTGATAAGCCCGGCAGTTTTCGCACAAAAAACTGTAAAAATGGTGGGAATTTTCTATTTCTTCTTATCTTAATTTTAATATGTGTAAAGTGAAAAAAAATACCATTTATGCCACAAAGCCCGCGAAGCCTTATATATCAACGGTTCTTCTGCGATAAAAAA